>CAJXHQ010000107.1 GCA_913054485.1 uncultured Paracoccaceae bacterium | reverse complement strand
TCATCCGCAGGATGATCCCAAACGGGCGGGAGCCCTCCGCCCCTTTGCTTGGCGCAAAGACTCAGTTGTCGCGCAGGTAGCGCATCACGGCCGGGCGCACGGATTGCTCGCCGCGGTGACGGGCATCCATGATCACCTTGCGCAGCTCCGAAAGGTCCGAGCGCATCAGCAGCGACTTCACCGGCCCGATGGAGGCCGGGCGCATCGACAGGGTGCGCACGCCAATGGCCGCCAGGCACAGCGCCTCGATCGGGCGGCCCGCATCCTCGCCACAGAAGCTCAACGGCGTATCCGTCTCATCACAGCGCTCCACGATGCGTTCGATCAGACTCAGGAAGCTGACGTTCAGCGTGTCATAGCGCTTGCGCACCCGCTCGTTCTCGCGGTCGGCGGCAAAGAAGAACTGCTTCAGATCATTGCCGCCGATGGAGATGAAATCCACCTCCTCGAAGAACTTGCGCGGCGCAAAGGCCAGCGAGGGCGTCTCCAGCATGGCACCCACTTCCAGCGTCTCTGGCAGGACATGGCCCAGCTTTTCCTCACGCTCCCAAGTCTTTTTGACCTCTGCACGGCCGGCGCGGTATTCCTCGAACTGGGCCACAAAGGGGAACATGATGGTCAGCGGCCGGCCCTCGGCGGCGCGCATCAGTGCCTGCAGCTGCATCCGCATCACGCCGGGCTTGTCCAGCCCGACCCGGATCGCCCGCCAGCCCAGCGCCGGGTTCGGCTCATCGGTCGGCTTCATGTAGGGCAGCACTTTGTCCGAACCGATATCCAGCGTCCGGAACACCACGCGCTTGCCATGGGCCGCATCCAGCACCCGTTTATACAGCGCCACCAGCTCCGACCGTTTCGGCATCTGATTGCGGACCAGGAACTGCAGCTCAGTACGGAAGAGCCCCACCCCTTCGGCGCCGGAACTGTCCAGCGAGGGCAGATCGGCCATCAGTCCGGCATTCATCACGAGGTTGATCTTCTGCCCGTCGGGAGTAACCGCCTGCTTGTCCCGGATCGAGGCATAGCGTTCCTGAGCCTTGGCCTGCATTGCCATCTTGTCGCGAAAGGCGCTGACCACGGTATCGTCCGGGCGCAAGTGGGCAATGCCCTGCTCTCCGTCCACCATGATGTGGTCGCCATTGAGCGCTTCGGTGGTGATGCGGGCAGTATTCACCACCAGCGGGATCGCCAGCGCACGGGCCACAATGGCCGCATGCGATCCGACCGACCCTTCCTCCAGCACAATACCGCGCAGGGAGCGGCCGTATTCCAAAAGGTCGCCGGGGCCGATATTGCGGGCGATCAGGATCGGATCCGGCGGCAGATCGGCGGCATTGTGATTGCCCTGACCGGTCAGGATGCGCAGCAGCCGGTTAGACAGATCATCCAGGTCAGCAAGCCTTTCACGTAGATAGGCGTCCTGCACCTGTTCCATCCTGGCGCGGGCCTGGGACTGCTCCTTTTCCACCGCCGCTTCAGCGCTGAGGCCGCGGGCGATGTCCTCCTCCATGCGCTTCATCCAGCCTTTGGAATTGGCAAACATACGGTAGGCTTCCAGAACCTTCAGCTGCTCCTTGTCGCCGTTCTGCGACATGGCCAGCATCTTGTCGACACCGACGCGCAGCTCCTCGACCGACTCGTTCAGGCGTTCCAGCTCGCGGTGCGGATCATCTGCGATCGGGTTGGTGACCACCACCCGCGGCTCGTGCAGCCAGACGTGGCCTTCGGCCGCACCCTCCTGCGCCGCAGTGCCCGGCAGCATCACTGCCTGCTGGTGCAAGGGGGACAGCGCTGCGCCCTCGCCCACAAAGGCGCCCAGCTCGGTCATTTCGGCGATGACCATGGCCACCACTTCCAGCGCATAGACCGCATCGGCAGAGTATTCGCGCGCCTCTTTGGATTGCACCACCAGCACGCCCAGCTTTTCACCCAGGCGCTGGATCGGAATGCCGAGGAAAGCAGAATAGCGCTCCTCGCCGGTTTCCGGCATGTATCGGAACCCCTTGGCACTGGGCGCATCGGGGGTGTTGACCACCTTGCCGTATTTGGCCACACGGCCCACCAGCCCCTCACCCAGACGCATCCGGGTCTGGTGCACGGATTCGACGTTGAGCCCCTCTGTTGCACAGAGCTCCAGCGTCTCATCATCGCGGAACAGGTAGACCGAGCAGACCTCGCTGCCCATGCTGTCCGCAATCAGGTGGGTGATTTCGTCAAGACGTTCCTGGCCGGCGCTTTCGCCGGCCATAACTTCACGCAGGCGGCCAAGAAGCCTCCTGCTTTCAGATTCTGTACTCTCTACCATGGGCCCTGTTCACGTTAAGGTCGCAAGCAGACGGCCCGAAGAGATCAGGCCGCTTTGTCCAGTTCGAAGGCATCATGCAGTGCTTGGACCGCAAGTTCCATGTATTTCCGGTCGACCAGCACCGAAATCTTGATCTCGGAGGTTGTGATGACCTTGATGTTGATGCCCTCGTCCGACAGCACCTTGAACATCTTCGCCGCCACACCGGACTGCGAACGCATGCCGATACCAACAACCGAGATCTTGGCCACATCCGTATCAGCAACCAACTCGGCGTAGTTCAGCTCGCCCGCGCCCTTGGTGTCCAAGAGCGCCTTTTCCGCACGCGCCACCTGGTCAGTCGGGCAGGAGAAGGTCATATCCGTGCGACCCTCTTCCGAGATGTTCTGCACGATCATGTCAACGTTCACGCCCGCGTCCGACAGCGAGGTGAAGATGGTGGCCGCGATGCCCGGGCGGTCGGCAACCGACAGCAGGGTCATTTTGGCTTCGTCGCGGGAATAGGCCACACCGGCCACAACATTGGATTCCATGATTTCCTCCTCGTCGCAGACCAGCGTGCCTGCCTCGTCGGATTGTTCTTCAAAGCTGCTCAGAACGCGCAGTTTCACCTTGTAGCGCATCGCCAGCTCAACCGAGCGGGTCTGCAGAACTTTTGCGCCCAGGGATGCCAGCTCCAGCATCTCTTCAAAGGCGATCTTATCCAGTTTGCGCGCCTTTTCACAGATGCGCGGGTCGGTGGTGTAGACACCGTCGACGTCCGTATAGATGTCGCAGCGCTCGGCCTCAAAGGCCGCCGCAAAGGCCACCGCCGTGGTGTCCGAACCGCCCCGGCCCAAAGTGGTGATGCGGCCTTCTGGGGAGACCCCCTGGAAACCGGCAACCACGGCCACCTTCATGCCCTCGCCGAATTTGGCGTTGATGTTGTCGGTCGGGATTTCTTCAATCCTGGCCTGGCTGTGGGCGGAGTTGGTCTTCAGCGGCACCTGCCAGCCTTGCCAGCTGCGCGCCGGAACATCCATCTCCTGCAGCGTCAGCGCCATCAAGCCAGCCGTCACCGCCTCGCCGGATGATACAACCGCATCATACTCGCGGGCGTCATACATCGGCGAGGTTTCATCGACCCAGCCGACCAGCTCGTTGGTCTTGCCGGACATGGCCGAGACGATGACAATGACGTCATAACCCTTGGCCACCTCAACGCCGACACGTTTGGCGGCGCGGCGGATCCGGTCCAGGTTGGCGACGGATGTGCCGCCGAATTTCATCACAAGTACGGGCATTCAGGCAGTCTCCCTGTGCGCGCGGAATTCCAGTTCAACGCGTCATAGGCGAGGACCTGCACAAGGGCAAGGGCGGGTTCGCTGCCTGCGGCACAGGCGCGCGCTGATGCAGCCGCGCCGCAGCCTGCTGAAATTGCGCAGACGCCGCCTTTACCCTGCCCCGGACGGCTGAGAGGGTCGCGCCAAATTCTGTTTGAAAGGACTCCCATGCGTTTTGCAGCTCTTCTGGCCGCCTGCTCGCTCCTGCCGCTGCAGGCCCTGGCCGGCACCACCGTCACCGGCACCGACGGCACCCGCACCCTGGGCAAGCTGCCCTGCGCCGCCCAGGACGGCCAGCTGCTGCAGGATTGCCACTTCGAGGCGCTGCCGAAAGAAGACGGCAGCCTCACCCTGCGCATCGCGCTGCCGGGCGGGGATGTGCGCTATCTCTATGCCAAAGATGGAGAGATCACCGGCACCGACAGCACCGCCAATATGGGCAGCAAGCGGCTGGAGAAGAAAACCGTGGTGCTGATCCCGCCGGGCGAGCGCTACGAGATCGACAACCGCCTGCTGGACGGCATTGCTATCAGCCAGTAACAAAAGGGGCGCTGCTGCGCCCCTTTCTCTTGGACCGTCAGCCGGTAATGGCCGGCGTCACATAGATCAGTGTTGACACGGGTGCGGCAAAGGATTCCTGAACCGCCGCCTGCATTTCCGCCAGCGAGGCCGGCGCTGCCGAGCGTGCGCCGAAGGCTTCGGCCAGTTTGCAGAAATCAGGGTTCTGCGCGACTACCGCGTTGGGGGCGATCTGGCTGCGGACCATGCTGTCCTCGATCTCCTTCAGCTTGCCATTGTCCCACAGGATGATCGGCAGGCTGAGCCCCAGCTCCACCGCCACGCCCAGCTCCTGCATGGTGTAGTGAAAGCCATAGTCGCCCGCGATCGCCAAGGTCGGCAGGCCGGGACGGGCCGCAGCACCGCCAATGGCAGCAGGCAGCGCATAGCCAAGCGTGCCGAAACCGGTCGGGTGATGCCAATGGCGCGGGCGCTCCATGGGCCAGGTTTCCTTGGCCACATATGCAAACTGGGTCATGTCGGAGTAGATCATGACGTCCTCCGGCACCGCGGCGCGCAGGGCGTCGATCACCGGCTGGATGCCGGGCCGTTCCGCATCCGCCTCGGCGTGCCAGCGGCGGCGGGCGGCCTCGGCTTCCCCGGCGGTCCATCCGGTTGCAGGCGCGAGGCCTTCGGTCTGCTGTGCCAGGGAAGCGGCAAAGCCTTCTGCGCTGCACTGCAGGCGCACCTCGGCGCGCTGCGCATCGCTCAGCACTTCCGGGTCGAGATCCACCCGCACCAGCGTGGCCTTGTGGCCCAGATGCGCGCGCCACATGTCGACCTCGGCCAGCTCAGTTCCGACAGCAATCACCAGATCCGCGGTCGCGATCACATCAGCGCTGCCCGGGCGGGCCAGGTTGGCACCAAAGTCCAGCGGATACTCTCCGCCCGCAGCCCCGCGGCCCGCGTATGAGGTGAAACAGGCCGCGCCGAGACGCTCCAGCACCCCGCGCCACGCCACGCCAGACGCACCGCCGCCCAGGATGAACAGCGGGCGCTTGGCAGTTTGCAGCAGCTCAACCGCGCTGGAGACATCTGCCGCAGCCGCGCCCGAGGGTGCCTGCGGCGCCGGGGCCGGGCCAGCCTCGCCTTCCAGCAGGCGGATCGGCACCTGGATATGCTTGGTGCGCGGGCGTTTGGAGGAAAACTCATCAAAGGCCCGGTCCAACAGCCCATAGGCGGCCTCGGCGCTCAGCGCCACTTCAGACCAGTCGCTCACTGCCCCGGCGGCGGCACGCTGGTCTTTCATCTGGTGCAGCTGGCCGCGGCGCGCGGCAGTTTCATCCAGACAGGAGGACAGCACCAGCACCGGCACCGAATCCGAATAGGCCTGCCCCATCGGCGTCATGATATTGCACAGGCCCGGGCCGGTGATCACATAGGCCATGCCAGGCCTGCCGGTGGCGCGGGCATAGCCGTCGGCCATGAACCCCGCTCCCTGCTCGTGGCGCGCCAGCACGTGGCGGATGCCGGCCTCTTCGATACCCCGGTACATCTCCTGATTATGCACGCCGGGAATGCCGAAGATCGTATCGACCCCGCGGTCTTTCAGCATGTGGGAGATCTGGGCGCCCAGCGGTCTTTTCATTACGCTCTCCAGAATTGGACGGTCAGAATTGCATAGACGGCCAGAAGCTCCAGCCGGCCGATCAGCATGGCTGCGCTCAGCACCCATTTCGCCCCGTCATTCAGCGAGGCAAAGTTGCCCTAGGGGCCGATGGTGTCACCCAGCCCCGGCCCGATATTGGCCAGCGCGGCGGAGGCGCCCGAGACCGAAGTGGTGAAATCCAGCCCGGTCAGCGCCAAGAGCCAGGACACCACACCCATGGTCACGATAAAGAAAACGAAGAAGGAGATCACCGAACTCAGAACATCCGGCCCGACCGCCCGGCCCGCATAGCGCGGGGTGAAGACGCCCGAGGGCGTGCGGATCCGCTGGATCTGCGCTTTGATCGAGGCAAAGAGCAGCTGGTAGCGGAAGATCTTGATCGAACAGGCAGTGGAACCCGCGCAGCCGCCGATGAGGCCTGCAAAGAACAGCAGCGTCACCGGGAAGGGCCCCCAGAGCATGTAGTCCGCGCTGGCATAACCGGTGCCGGTCAGGATTGACACGGTGTTGAACAGAGTCTGGCGGAAACCGGAATGCGGGCCGGAATCATAGGACATGTTCCAGACAGTCATCACCAGCACCAGCGCCACAGCGACGGCAAAGAAGCCGCGGATCTGGCTGTCGCGCAGCAGGGGTTCGCCCTGGCCGGCGGTCAGCTGCACGAAGCGCACGAAGGGCAGCGCCGCCAGCAGCATGAAGATCACCGAGACATATTCCGCCGGCCCCGCGAAAGCCCCGAAGGAGGCGTCGTAATTGGCGAAGCCGCCGGTGGCCACGGTGGTCATCGAATGCACAACCGCATCAAAGGCCCCCATCCCCGCGGCACCGTAGCTGACCGCGCAGGCAACGGTCAGCGCCACGTAGATCACCGAAATGCGCGAGGAAATCTCGGTCGCGCGGGGCAGGATCTTGCCGAAAGTGTCAAACCCCTCAGAGCGGAAGATCTGCATGCCGCCGACCCGCAGTTCGGGCAGGAAGACCATTGCCACAACAATGATGCCGATACCGCCCAGCCATTGCAGCAGACCGCGCCACAGCAAAAGCCCGCGCGGCAGATCATCCAGCCCCGAAATCACCGTCGATCCGGTGGTGGTCAGACCGGACATCGCCTCGAAAAACGCATCGGTGAAGCCGAGCTGGGTATCGCCCAGCATGAAGGGCAAGGCACCGAAGAGCGGCAGCGCCAGCCAGACGCTGGTGGTCAGAAGGAAGGTCTGCTGGATCGTCAGCCCCTGCTTCACCCCGTTGGCGCAGCTCAGGGCCAGAATCCCGCCGGCCAGAATTGTGAAAACCGCGCTCTCCAGGAACACGGGCCATTCGCCCTGCCCGTCAGCAAAGTCGACAAACAGGGGCAGCAGCATGGTGGTGCCCAGAATGGCAACCAGCAGGCCAATCACATATCCAACAGGGCGCAAGTCCAGCATAGGGCGCAGCGTTGGCGCGCTGCGCCGCAGCTGTCAACCCATGGCCTGCACCGCCGGTCAGCTTTCGCCGTCTTCCTTGCCGGAAGCCGCTGGCATTGCAGGCGGTTTCGACGGAGACCGGGTAGATTTCGGCGCCTCGGGCCTGGCTGCCTCTGCCGCCGCCGCCTTGACTGCGGGCGCCGGATTTGCCGGCGCTGCCTCTGCAGGTTTGACTGCAGCCTGCTTGACGGCCGGCTTAATCTCAGCCTTTGCCCCGATGGCGGCTTTGGCAGCTGGCTTTACGGCGCCTGTCTTTGGGGCTGTCTTTGGGGCTGTCTTTGGGGCTGCCGTCTTGGAGGCCGCAGGCTTGCGCGTCGGCGCCTTGACCGCCGGAGCCGTCTTGGCAGCCGGCGCAGACCCGGCTTGAGGCGCGGGTTTGCGCGCCGCAGGTTTGGCTTCTGCGGCCTTGCGAACCGGTTTGCGGGCCGGATTACGCGCCTGTTTTCTGGCCGGCTTCGCGGCCGGAGCCGGTCTGCTGCGGGCACGGCTCTGGAATTCTGCCGGTGCTTCCTTGGCTGCGGAGCCTTCAGCCATATGGCGCAGCACATCCGCTCCGATACCAAGCAGCCGCGCCTGCGTTTCGGCGGCATGTTCCACGGTTTTTAACTGGCGCATCGGCATCTGTGCCGCCGCCGCCGCGCAAGCCCGCCAGAGGCGCAGCTGAGTGCCAAAGATATGGCCCGCCAATTCGTTGGGTGTTGCCGGATAGTCCTGAAGTGCCGTCATGCGGATCATTCCCTGTCCCTGTTATCACTCTTGCGCAGCGCAAAAGGGCTGTGCAGCCCCGGCACTACAGACTCAGGGTAACAGGGATTTTTCGCAACGGCAGAAAAAATGCCGCGTTGCGGCATAAAGCCCGCGCAAACTGCCCGGAAAAGTGTCAGAACCGTCTCAGCCGCGGTGGATCAGGGTCGAAAACAGATGCGGATCCAGGCTGCGGGCCACAAAAGTGTCGCCCTGTGTCAGCACCGAAACCGCATCATGGCTGTGCAGGCTCTCCTGGTGGCTGGCCACAACACGGAAATCCTGAATGCGCGCGTCGCTGTGCAGCGCTTCGCAGAACAGCCGCGCAGCGTCCTCGACGAAGATAGGGTTGGCGGCGTTCAGCTCGGCAAAGGCCTGTTCGTCCTCGCGCTTCACCATCACCTGCGTCTCGGTCGGCACCGCGCGGCGGCAATGGTCGATCAGATCTTCGAACCACAGGCGTTCACCACCGCCGCCGCCC
>CAJXHQ010000106.1 GCA_913054485.1 uncultured Paracoccaceae bacterium | reverse complement strand
CGCTTTGTATGAGCAGGGTCGGGTGCATCATCTTTCGGGGCTTGGCGCGCTGGAGGACCAGATGTGCCAGATGACGGCGCAGGGTTTCAAAGGCAGCGGTTCGCCGGACCGGGTGGATGCGCTGGTCTGGGCACTGACCGAGCTGATGATCACCCCGGCGCAGGCGGTGCGCCGTCCCCGGCTGCGGGCGGTCTGACAGCGCAGGCGTTGCCTCCTGACCGCGCGGCCCGGAACAGAAGTCTTCAACTTGTGGTGGCATGTTCCTTCTCAAGCAAGGGCAGCCAGAGAGTTGGCGGCCCGCCACAGGATCAGGCAAACGGGAGTACTCGGGCATGGCATTCAGCCTCTTTCGCAAGGCCAAGACAGAGGGCACCGCAGAGCGTAAGGCAAGTGCAGCCGGGCCGGTGGTGGCCTGGACCAGCGCGGGCCGCGTGGCCTGGAGCCCGCGCGACACTGTCTCGCTGACGCGCGCGGGCTTTTCGGGCAATCCGGTCGGCTTTCGCTGTGTGAAGCTGATCGCCGAGGCCGCCGCCGCCCTGCCGCTGGTGTTGCAGGACAAGGTGCAGCGGTTTGACACCCACCCGCTGCTGGCGCTGCTGGCGCGGCCCAACGCAGCACAGGGCCGGGCCGAGCTGCTGGAGGCGATCTATGGCCAGCTGCTGCTCTCGGGCAACGCCTATGTTGAGGCGGTTGCGGGTGATGCCGGCCTGCCGCTGGAGCTGCACGTGCTGCGCTCGGACCGGATGTCGGTGGTGCCGGGGCAGGATGGCTGGCCGGTTGCCTTTGAATATGCGGTAGGCGCCAAGAAGCATCGCTTTTCAGTGGGGGATGCCACTCCCATTTGCCACATCAAGAGCTTTCATCCGCAGGATGATCACTACGGGTTCTCGCCCCTGCAGGCCTCAGCCATGGCGGTGGATGTGCACAATGCCGCCTCGCGCTGGTCGAAATCACTGCTGGACAATGCAGCTAGGCCCTCGGGCGCGCTGGTCTGGAAGGGGTCGGACGGGCAGGGGCAGATGGCGGAGGATCAGTTCCGCCGCTTGTCGGACGAGATCGAGACCAATTACCTTGGCGCGAAGAATGCCGGCCGGCCGATGGTGCTGGAAGGCGGCTTGGACTGGAAGCCGATGGGGTTTTCGCCCTCGGATATGGAGTTTCAGAAGACCAAGGAGGCCGCCGCGCGGGAAATTGCCCTGGCCTTCGGGGTGCCGCCGATGCTGCTGGGCATCCCCGGCGATGCCACTTACGCCAACTACCAGGAGGCCAACCGGGCCTTCTATCGCCTCACCGTGCTGCCCTTGGCGGCGCGCGTGGCGGCGGTGCTGGCGGACTGGCTGGCGGGTTATTCCGGAGAGCTACTGGAGCTGAAGGTGGATCTGGATCAGGTGTCCGCCCTGTCGGCGGAGCGCGACGCGCAGTGGAAGCGGGTGGCTGCGGCAGAGTTCCTGTCGGAGGCGGAAAAGCGCAGCCTGTTGGGTCTGCCGCCGGTGGCGGAGGCTGCGGATGCCGGATGACCTTTACCCGCCATTTGACTGCGCGCCGGGGCTGCGGCTGGCCGCCCATGAGCGCATTCAGTCCCTGCATCAGGAAAACCTGAACCGGCGGCTGGATCAGCTGGAAGAGATGATGGCGCGGCTGGAGAAGCGCCTGTGGCTGACCCTTTACGGCGTGGCGGCTGCGATACTGGCGCAGGCCTTTCAGTCTTTCCTTTCCGTGCAATGAGTTACGAGGAGATCTTCATGACAGATCAGACCGCGCTGGAGCATAAGTTTGCCCGTTTCGGAGAGGGGCTCGCGATGGATGGCGAAGCCCGGATTGAAGGCTATGCCAGCCTGTTCGGGCAGGCCGATCAGGGCGGCGACATTGTGCAGCCGGGGGCCTATGCGGCCTCATTGGCGGCGCGGGGGGCGGCAGGTCAGGGCGCGGTAAAAATGCTCTGGCAGCATGACCCGGCGCAGCCCATCGGCATCTGGGAAGAGCTGCGCGAGGACGCCCGCGGGCTCTGGGTTAAGGGGCGGCTGCTGGACGCCACCCAGAAGGGCCGCGAGGCAGCGGTGCTGGTGCAGGCGGGTGCGATTGACGGGCTGTCGATCGGCTACCGCACCAAGCGGGCTGTGAAGGACGGAAAGGGCCGCAGGCTCTTGAGTGAACTGGAGCTTTGGGAGGTGTCGCTGGTGACCTTCCCGATGCTGCCCAGTGCGCGGGTGGCGGCCAAGGCGGAAGTGCCGGCTGCGGAAAACGCCCTGCGCGAATTGGCGGCGGGGCTGACGGCTGCGCGGCTGAAACTGGCCCGGACCTAGACAGGCCCGCGCCGCACCCCCCTGACGAGACAGGACAAACAGGATGAGCAGGACACAAGAGGTGGCCCTAGCCACAGATGCTGTGCCGCTGGTGCAGGAGGTGAAGCAGGCGGTGGCCGGCTTCGCCGAGGCCTTCACCGGGGCACAGGACGAGATTGAGCAGAAACTGGAGCAAGTGGAAACCCGCATGACCAAGCTGGAACGCAAATCCCTCACCGCGGCACGGCCGCATCTGGCCGCAGCCGATGACGCGGGCGCGCCGCATCAGAAGGCGCTGAACGCTTACTTGCGCAATGGCGACGATGACGCCCTGCGCGGGCTGGAGCTGGAGGGCAAAGCCATGTCCACCGCCGTCAACAGCGATGGCGGCTACCTGGTGGATCCGCAGACAGCAGAGACCATCAAATCGGTGCTGCAGTCCTCAGGCTCGATCCGGGCAATTGCCTCGGTGGTGAGCGTTGAGGCGACGTCTTTTGACGTGCTGATCGACCATTCCGACGTCGGCGCCGGCTGGGCCACCGAAGCAGGCCCGCAGGGTGAGACCGGCACGGCCTCTATCGACCGGATCTCGATCCCGCTGCACGAACTCAGCGCGCTGCCGAAAGCCTCGCAGCGGCTTCTGGATGACAGCGCCTTTGACATTGAAAGCTGGCTGGCGGGCCGGATCGCGGACAAATTCGCCCGCGCCGAATCCGCCGCCTTCATCAATGGTGACGGTGTCGACAAACCCACGGGGATGCTGACCCACACCGCAGTCGATAATGATTTCTGGACCTGGGGCGAGCTCGGCTATGTGGCCACAGGCGAGGCGGGCGGTGTCGGCGACGGCGATGCGGTGATCGACCTGGTCTATGCGCTGGGGGCGCAGTACCGGGCCAAGGCCTCCTTTGTTTTGAACTCCAAAACCGCCGGCATGATCCGCAAGATGAAGGATGGCGATGGCCGCTTCCTGTGGTCTGACGGGCTGGCGGCGGGGGAACCTGCACGGCTGCTCGGCTATCCGGTGGTGATCTGCGAGGATATGCCGGATCCGGGTACGGATAGCTATTCGGTGGCCTTTGGTGACTTCACCGCCGGTTACACCATTGCCGAACGCCCCGACCTGCGGGTGCTGCGCGATCCCTTCAGCGCCAAGCCGCATGTGCTGTTCTATGCCACCAAACGCGTCGGCGGTGATGTGAGCGACTTTGCCGCGATCAAGCTTCTGAAGTTCGGCACGTCCTAACCCGTGCCGTCTGCGGGGCCCTGACCGGTTCCGCAGGCGGGCGCGCGCCACCTGCTTCCGGTTGTCTAGCTGTTCCCCTCCGTCCGGGCAGCCGGAAGCGGCGCGTGCCCGCCGAAGTCTGCGGAGGGATATGCGGAGAAGAGATGATGATGCTGAACGAAGTGACACCCGTGCCGGAGGCCGCCCTGCCGCTGGCGGAGTTCAAAGCGCATTTGCGGCTGGGCACGGGCTTTGGCGAAGACAGCCTGCAGGATGCGGTGCTGACCGGTTTCCTTCGCGCTGCCGTGGCCGCAATCGAGGCGCGCACAGGGAAGTGCCTGATCGAACGCGCCTTCGCGGTAGAGCTGACCCGCTGGCGCAATATCTCGGGTGAAGCGCTGCCGCTGGTGCCGGTCACGGATGTGACGGCGCTTGTGCAGGTGGATGCGGCCGGGGCTGAGGTGACGGCAGACAGCGCTGCCTATCGGCTTGAACGCGATAGCCAGATCCCGCGGCTGTTTCCTGCCGGGGCCAGTTTGCCATCGATCCCCACGGGCGGCCATGTCCGGTTGGAGGTAACGGCGGGCATGGCGGCCGATTGGGGCAGCCTGCCGGCGGATCTGGGGCAGGCGGTGCTGCTTCTGGCGGCGCATTACTACGAGTACCGGGATGAGACCGCGCTTGGGCGGGGCTGCATGCCTTTTGGCGTCACCTCGCTGATCGAACGCTACCGGGTGATGCGCCTGGCCATCGGAGCGGTGCAATGAGAGGCCCGCGGCTGAGCCGCCTGCTGACGCTGGAAACGCCGCAGCGCGCCGCAGATGGCGCCGGCGGCTATGCCGAGGACTGGCAGGCGCTGGGCGACCTCTGGGCCGAGATGAAGCCGCGCTCGGGGCGCGAGACATCGGCCGGGGGCACCACGCTCAGCCGGGTGAGCTACCGTATCACCCTGCGTGCGGCGCCCGAAGGATCGGACATGCGCCCGCGCCCCGAACAGCGGTTTCGCGAAGGCGCCCGCGTCTACCTGATCCGCGCCGTGGCCGAGCTGGCCCATGAGGGCCGCTATCTGGTCTGTTTTGCGGATGAGGAGGCAGCAGCATGAGCTATGGACCTTCTGCCGCTTTGCAAGCGGCCGTTTACCAGCACCTGCTGGCGGATGCGGGCGTTGCCGCGCTGGTCGGCAGTGCCGTCTATGACGCGCTGCCCGCAGGCACCCTGCCGCAGACCTATGTGACGCTCGGCCCCGAAGAGGTGCGGGACCGCTCCGACACCACAGCCAAGGGCGCGCTGATCCGTTTCACCGTAACTGTGACCACCTCGGCGGCGGGCTTTGGCGCGGCCAAGTCGGTGGCGGCGGCCATTACGGACGCGCTGCAGGACGCAGGCCTTGTGCTGACGCGCGGCACCCTGGCGGGCCTCTGATTTGAGCGCGCCTCGGCCCGGCGCTTGGGCACCGGCGGCTCTTTGCGCTCAGTTGAACTGCGTTTCCGCGCCCGAGTGGAAGACGCCTGACCCTTTAGCAATTCGGAGAGAGACAGATGACAGCCCAGAACGGCAAGGATCTGCTGATCAAGGTCGATATGACCGGTGACGGCCAGTTCGAAACCATCGCGGGCCTGCGCGCCACGCGGGTAAGCTTCAATGCGGAAAGCGTCGATGTGACCAGCCTGGAAAGCCAGGGCGGCTGGCGCGAGCTTCTGTCCGGCGCAGGCGTGCGTTCGGCCAGTATCTCAGGGTCCGGCGTGTTCCGCGACGAGGGCACGGATGAGCGCGCCCGCCAGCTGTTCTTTGACGGCGAGACGCCGGATTTCCAGGTGATCATCCCGGATTTCGGCATCGTCGAGGGGGCCTTTCAGGTGACAGCGCTGGAATATGCGGGTTCGCACAATGGCGAGGCGACCTACGAGCTGTCGCTGGCCAGCGCCGGCGCGCTCGCCTTTACGGCGGTCTGAGCCATGGCAAACCCTTATGCGGGCGAGGCCGCGCTGGTGATCAACGGCCACCCTCATGTGATGAAGCTGACGCTGGGCGCTCTGGCCGAGCTGGAAGCCGCGCTGGAGACCGGATCGCTGGTTGATCTGGCGCAGCGTTTTGAGGGCGGCAGTTTTTCTGCCCGCGACGTGCTGGCGCTGCTGGCCGCGGGGCTGAAGGGCGGCGGCCATGTGATGAGCGCGGCGGAACTGGCGGCGGCCGAGATCGCAGGCGGCCCGATGGGCGCGGCCCGCGCGGCGGCCGAACTTTTGGCCCGCGCCTTCCTGATGCCGGGGGAGGCATGAGCAAACTGGACTGGCCCGCCCTGATGCGGGCCGAGATGCAGGGGCTGCCGCTGCGACCGGTCGAATTCTGGGCGCTGACCCCGGCAGAGCTGAAGCTGATGCTAGGGCAGGGGCCTGGGCAGGGGGCCTTGGGCCGCGCGGGCCTTCAGGCCCTGATGGCGGCTTTTCCCGACAGAACAGGCAAAGGAGCAGGCGATGAGTGATCCCGACGGTTTCTCGGAATTGGAACAGCAGGGCGAGGCACTGGGCGACGCGCTGGGCGATGCAGCCAGCATGGCCGCCGGGTTCGACAGTGAGCTGCGCCGTGTGAAAGAGGCTTTTGCCGCCACCGGCAAAGATGTCGCCACATTGGAACGTGGCCTGTCCAAGGGCCTGCGCCGGGCGTTTGACGGGGTGGTGTTTGACAGCCTGTCCCTGTCCGACGCGCTGGAGACCGTGGCGCGCTCGATGATGCAGACGACATATAACGCGGCGATGAAACCCGTCACCGACCATATCGGCGGCGCGCTGGGGGGCAGCGTGGGATCACTGGTGGAGGGGCTGTTTCCCTTCGCCAATGGCTCCGCCTTCAGCCAGGGGCGGGTGATGCCCTTTGCCAATGGAGGCGTGGTGTCCGGCCCAGTCACCTTCCCGATGCGCGGCGGCACAGGGCTGATGGGCGAGGCCGGCCCCGAGGCAATTATGCCCCTGGCGCGCGGCGCGGATGGCAAGCTGGGGGTGCGCGGCGGCGCAGGCGGCGGCGTCAATGTGGTGATGAACATCTCCACGCCCGATGCCGCCAGTTTCCAGCGCAGCCGAGGCCAGATCGCTGCGCAGATGAGCCGCGCCCTGGGCCGCGGCAGCCGCAACCGCTGAGGAGGAGAGCAGCGATGAGTTTTCACGAGGTCAGATTTCCCGCGTCCTTAAGCTTCGGCTCGGTCGGGGGCCCCGAGCGGCGCACTGATGTGGTGACGCTTGCCAACGGATATGAGGAGCGCAACACCCCCTGGGCGCATTCGCGCCGCCGCTATGACGCCGGGCTGGGCTTGCGCTCGCTTGACGACATCGAGGTGCTGATCGCCTTCTTCGAGGCGCGCCAGGGCCAGATGCATGGGTTCCGCTGGAAGGACTGGTCGGATTTCAAATCCGCGCGCGCCACAGCAGAGGTCGATTTCCGTGATCAGGTGATCGGCACCGGCGACGGCCAGGCCGTGGCTTTTCCGCTGCTGAAAACATACCGCTCGGGCGCATATGAATACGCCCGCCCTATCGCCAAACCGGTGGCGGGATCTGTCCGCGTCGGCGTGGCGCAGGATGAGCTGCGCGAGGCGGTGGATTACAGCCTGGACACAGCCACCGGCCTCATCACCCTGTCGCACCCGCCGGCCAAGGGCCAGGTGGTCAGTGCCGGCTTCGAATTCGACGTGCCGGTGCGCTTTGACACCCCGGCGATCCAGACCAGCGTGGCAAGCTTTCAGGCGGGCGATGTGCCCAATGTGCCGGTGGTGGAGGTGCGGGTCTGATGGCGGGCATGTCCGGCGCCTTCAAGGCGCATGTGGAACGCGGCCGCACAACGCTCTGCCGGGCCTGGGCGGTGACGCGGAAGGATGGCGTGACGCTGGGTTTCACAGATCACGACTGCGCGCTGTCGTTTGACGGGATCATCTTCAAGGCTGACAGCGGGCTGACGGCCAAGGCCTTGCAGCAGGGGACAGGCCTGGCGGTGGATAATACCGAAGCCATGGGGTTGCTCTCCGATGCCGCCATCCGCGAGGAAGACATTGATGCAGGCCGTTTCGACAGCGCCGAAGTGCGCGCCTGGCTGGTGAATTGGGCCGATCCGGACGTGCGCTGGCTGCAATTCAGCGGCACACTGGGTGAAATCCGCCGCGCAGGCGGGGCGTTCCATGCCGAGTTGCGCGGCCTCACTGAGGCGCTGAACACGCCGCAGGGGCGGATTTACCAAAAGCCCTGCACGGCAGTGCTAGGCGATGCTGCCTGCCGTTTTGACCTCACGCAGCCCGGCTACCGCGCCGAGCTGGCGGCAGAAACCGTGCAGGAGAACCGGAAATTCCGCTGGGAGGACCTGCCGGGCTATGAGCCGGGCTGGTTCCAGCGCGGGCGGCTCACCGTGCTGTCGGGCGCGGCGGAAGGTCTCTGGGGCGTGATCAAACAGGACCGTGCGGAGGACGGCGCACAGGTGATCGAGCTGTGGGAACCGCTGGGGCAAGCGATCGTTCCGGGTGACATGATCCGGCTTGATCCCGGCTGCGACAAGCGCACCGGGAGCTGCCGGCTGAAGTTCAACAACCTGATCAACTTCCAGGGCTCCCCCCACATTCCGGGCGAGGACTGGATGGTGGCGGTGCCGCGCAGTACCAACACAAACACCGGGGGGAGCCGCCGGTGAGCCCCGCACAGGACATAGCCGCCGCCGCGCGCGGCTGGATTGGCACGCCTTACCGGCATCAGGCCGCCTGCAAGGGGGCGGGTTGCGATTGCCTCGGGCTCATTCGCGGTATCTGGCGCGAGGTTCTGGGGCCGGAGCCGGAAGCCGCGCCGCCCTATACGATGGATTGGTCCGAACCGCAGGGCGAAGAACGCCTGTGGGCGGCCGCGCTGCGCCACCTGCGGCAAAAGCAGGTGATGGCCGCCGCCCCCGGCGATGTGATCCTGTTCCGGATGCGCGACGGTGCCGTGGCCAAACACCTTGGCAT
>CAJXHQ010000105.1 GCA_913054485.1 uncultured Paracoccaceae bacterium | reverse complement strand
CGGCGATGAGCCTGGCCCAACGGGAGGAGGGTCCCGCAAGGGATCCCGACGACGGGCGGGAGCGTTCCCCTTTCCGGCGCACCGAAAATAGGAACCGGGCCGCGGGTTTCCCTGCGGCCCGGTTGCCTTTCATCTGCCGGCTTCAGGCCAGATCAAACCGGTCGGCGTTCATAACCTTGGTCCAGGCGTCAGCAAAGGCCTGAGCAAAATCGCCCGCCGCGTCAGCCTGCGCGTAGCGCTCGGCTACGGCGCGCAGGACCGAGTTGGATCCGAACACCAGATCCACCCGCGTGGCGGTCCACTTCGCGGCCCCGCTGGCACGGTCGCGGACTTCATAGATTCCATCCTCTTCCGACGGCACCCATGTGTTGCCCATGTCCAGAAGGTTGGCCAGCACATCTGTGCTCAGCACCCCTGGCCGGTCCGTCAGCACGCCGTGACTGCCGCCATGGCTGATGCCGAGGCTGCGCATCCCCGCAACAAGCACCGTCATCTCGGGCGCGGTGAGGCCAAGAAGCTGCGCCTTGTCGACCAGCATCTCCTCGGGCGAAGCCGCGAGGCCCGGCTTCAGGTAGTTGCGGAACCCGTCCGCCACCGGCTCCAGCACATCGAAGCTTTCGGCATCCGTCTGTTCGGTGCTCGCGTCGGTCCGCCCCGGAGCAAACCCGGCCGTGGCCTCGTGACCGCCGGCCTTGGCTGCTGCTTCTACTGCAGCGGTGCCGCCCAGCACGATAAGATCCGCCAGCGACACTTTCTTGTTGCCGCCCCGGTCTGCGTTGAATGCGGTCTGAATGCCTTCCAGAGCGCCCAGCACCCGGGCAAGCTCTGCAGGCTGGTTCGCCTCCCAGTCCTTCTGCGGCGCCAGCCGGACGCGGGCACCGTTGGCGCCGCCGCGGTGATCAGACCCGCGGTAAGTGGAAGCCGAGGCCCAGGCCGCAGAAACAAGATCCGCAATGCTGTGGCCAGATCCGAGGATCTGCGCCTTCAGCGCGGCGATGTCGGCGTCGTCGATCAGGTCATGGTCCGCTGCCGGGACCGTGTCCTGCCAGATCAGATCTTCGGCTGGCACGTCATCGCCAAGGTAGCGCGCTTTCGGCCCCATGTCTCGGTGGCACAGTTTGAACCAGGCGCGGGCAAAGGCGTCAGCGAATTCTTCCGGATTGGCATGGAAGCGGCGCGAGATTGCCTCGTGGGCCGGGTCCATCCGCATCGACATGTCGGCCGTGGTCATCATCGGCGCATGGGACTTCGACGGGTCATGCGCATCCACAACCATATGTTCGGGAGCCACGTCCTGCGCGATCCACTGATGGGCGCCGGCCGGGCTCTTGCCCAGTTTCCACTCGTAGCCGAAAAGAACGTCGAAATAACCCATGTCCCAAGTGGTGGGGTTCGGCTTCCAGGCGCCTTCGATGCCGCTGGTGATGGCATCGCCGCCCTTGCCGGAGCCATGCGAGCTGAGCCAGCCGAGACCTTGTGCTTCAACCGGTGCGGCCTCGGGGTCCGGGCCCACATGGGCGGCGTCGCCTGCCCCGTGCGCCTTGCCGAAGGTATGGCCGCCTGCAACCAGCGCCACGGTTTCCTCGTCATTCATGCCCATGCGGCCGAAGGTGTCGCGCACGTCCGCACCGGAGGCGACGGGGTCCGGGTTGCCATCCGGGCCTTCCGGATTGACGTAAATCAGCCCCATCTGCACGGCCGCCAGCGGGTTCTCCAGATCGCGGTCGCCGGAATAGCGGCTGTTGGGTTTGTCCGAGGTGGCCAGCCATTCGGTCTCCGACCCCCAATAGACATCCTCTTCAGGCTCCCAGACATCGGCACGGCCGCCGCCGAAGCCGAACACTGGTCCGCCCATGCTCTTGATGGCGACATTGCCTGCAAGGATCATCAGGTCCGCCCAGGAGATCCGGTTGCCGTATTTCTGTTTGACCGGCCAGAGCAGCCGGCGCGCCTTGTCCAGATTGCCATTGTCGGGCCAGGAATTGAGCGGTGCAAAGCGCTGCTGGCCGGTGCCGCCGCCGCCGCGCCCGTCGCCGGTGCGATAGGTGCCGGCACTGTGCCAGGCCATGCGGATCATCAGCCCGCCGTAATGTCCGTAGTCAGCCGGCCACCAGTCCTGGCTGTCGGTCATCAGAGCATGAAGATCAGCCTTCAGCGCTTTCATGTCGAGCTTGGCGAATTCCTCAGCATAGTTGAACCCCGCGCCCATCGGGTCGGATTTGGAGGAATTCTGGTGCAGGATCTTCAGGTTCAGCTGGTTCGGCCACCAATTGTGGTTGGATTGCGTGCCAGCCTTGGCGTGCTGCGTGCCGCCATGCATGACTGGACATCCGCCCGACGCATTGTTCTGTTCGTTCATCTTGTGCTCCGATCATGGCATTGTCCGCGGCCCCGGAACCACTGCCCGCACCTGGTTCAGGTAAGCGGGTGGCGGCAGGTTCGAACCTCGGGGCGTGGACAAGGTTCACTGTGTTCGCGCCTTACACAGAGAGGGTAGATCGGCTGAGTAATAAATAAAAATCCTTTAGTGTAATCGTTTTGATAGGGTGAGCCTATCGCTTTCCAAAACCGCACTTGTCGCCGGCCCGCAAAGGGCGAAGGAGCAACCTTAACTGCCGGAAGTTGTTTTTTTCACGCGGGATAAAAAAGGGTCTTGCCAGAGCACCTGCCCCCAGCATCACCAATCCAGCAAATGCGCCCGGCCCTTATCTGCCAGACGGCGGTTCAGTTCCGCCGCTTCCGGCAGACCGCATTCCAGCGCATAGACAAAGGCCTGGGTGAGGTAGAAACAGGCCGCGTCAATCCTGCCGGCCCCCTCAGCCTGATCACCCGCTAGCGTATAGAGCCGGGACAGGTCCCGGCCCGTCCCGCTGGCATGAGCTGCCAGCAGGGCTTTTTCCAGCTCGTCCCGTGTCATGCGGTTTCTGCGGTGCGGGCCTTGTCCAGCTGGCTGGCGACCCAATGGTGGAAGCAATGTGTCGGCCCGTCCATCGCCGGCGAGAACCGCCCGCCGTCAAAAAGCATCCCGTGGCGGCCTCTCTGCATGCCTTCGACCACAAAGACGTCTTCTTCGAACACCGTCTGCCAGAGCTTGGCGTTCTCGTTCCGCAGGTCCTCTAACTCTGGCGTCTCTGCGGACGTTTTGGCGTAGTAAAGCTCGATATGCTCGACGGTGTGTTCGCAGTCCACCGGTTCCAGAACAATGGCAAAGGCGTGGTCGCGCTGCACGCCCAGCAGCACGTTGGGGTAGATGGCGACATATTCTCCGCCCTCATCCCATTGGCTGCTGAGACCGCCGAAATCCGGGAAGACCGCGCCGCCGTCGCCTTGCAGCTGACGGTAGACCAATGTGCCCTGCCCCGAATACTGCCCCGGCTCCTCAATATTGTAATGGTCTTCCAGCCGGGAATAGCTGTTGAGACCGGGATGGACCCAAGGCAGATGATAGCTCTCGCAGTAGTTTTCCACTGCTAGCTTCCAGTTGGTCTTCACTTCCAGCTTGAAGCCAGAGGCCGCTCCGCCGCTGTGGAGCGGCTGGTCGAACTCCGTCCAGCGCTGCAACAGGCCGGCGTGGACCTCTTCGAAATCCGGCGCGCCGCCGCCGATGTTCACAAAGACCACATCACGCCAGACATAGGACCGGATGCGCACAAGGCCCAGCTCGTCCAGGCGGATATCGTCATGCTTATTCTGGCCCGGCCCGCCTACATGCGGTGTTGAGACCAGACGGCCGTCCAGACCGTAGCACCAGCTGTGGTAGGGGCAGCGGATCGCCCCACGGATCTTGCCGGGCTTTTCCACCAGAATCATGCCGCGGTGGCGGCAGGTGTTCTGGAACACGCCCAGCTCACCGGTCGTGTCGCGTACCATGACCAGCGGCATGCCAAGGAACTCTACCGGCTTGGCATAGCCCGGCTCCGGCACGTCCTTGCCAAACCCGATACCCGCCCAATTGGCAAACAGCACTGCGTGTTTCTCTTCCTGAAACACCGACGGGTCGATGTAATGCTCATTCGGCAGCCCATTTGCGGTGCTGACCGGGGCCATGACGGCTGCAAGCTTATCGTGCTTGTTCACTGGGGAACTCCTGGCAAAGCGCGTTTGCGGCAATTTGGAAGAAGCACAGCGGCCGCTCAATATGGTTTTTCCTAAATGTCGGTTTAGCTGAATTCACCTGGCGGCTGGTTGACACGGTCGATGATCCAGCGGCGCAGCTTGCGGGCTGGACGGCTCAGTTCACTTTCCGGCCGGCTAACCAAATAGAACCTGCGCGGCGCGTCCAGCGAATGAGGGGTGATTTCCTGCAGGTTCTTGTCCTGCAGCAGCGGAGACAGCAGGCGGCGCCATCCCAAGGCCAGACCGGCCCCGTCCTGTGCGGCTTGCAGTGCCACCGCGTAATTGTTGACCCGGACGCCCTGTGACACCGGACCGTCATATCCCTTCTGGCGCAGCCAGTCTGGCCAGGTGGTCCAGCTGGAATCCTCCGAATCGAGATGGATCAGCCGCTGCCGGGCAAGGGATTCAAGCGTGCAGTCTTTCAGCTCTGCTGCCAACGCGGGCGCCGCCACAGGAACAAGCCGGTCCCGGTAGAGTTCAACTTGGTCCAATCCCGAGTCGCGGTTCCGGCCATAGCGGACAAAAAGGTCCAGATCCGGGCGGTTGCGGAATGGGCGGTCCTGCACCACCTGGTTTACCGGAATATCCGGCTCTTCACGCCAGAAGGCCAGCACCGCCGGCGACAGCCAGAGCGAGGCCACGGCGGAGGTGGAGCCTATGGTGACAGCCCCGCTGCCGCCGCGGCTCCGGATAATTTCCAGGTCGCGTGAAATCCGGTTGAAGGCGGTGGACAGCGTGGCGGCAAGCGCACCGCCCTCCGGCGTCAGTTCGACCCCACGGTGGCGGCGCCAGAACAGCGGAGCGCCCAGCTCCTCCTCCAGCGCCTTTATCTGGTGGCTGACGGCGCCGGGGGTGACTGACAGCTCCTGCGCCGCTTCCTTGAAACTCAGGTTGCGTGCCGCCGCCTCAAAGGCGGCGAGCGTGGTCAGCGGCGGCAGTCCGTAGTGACGGCGGGACATCGGGCGGGCTCCGTCTCAGGGTGAGGCCTGCTCACCCTAACATGCAGACGCAACAGCTGGAACCAGGCGTTCAGCTGCTGGTGAACCGGTGTTTGTAGCCAAGCTGGAGCACCGGCGCGCTGACGCCGCCGTCAAGCGCTTCGACCCAGCCTGCACCCAGCGACACGGCGCCGCGCGGTGTGATCTTATAGTCCAGCTCGGCCCGCGCGCCGCCCACCAGGCCCTTGCCCACATTGACACCGCCGCCGCCGGCCGCGCCAACATTGCCTTCCAGCGAGAACCGCCATTTGCCGCCGAGCTCGAACTCATACCCCAGCCCAAGAAGGCCGACTGCATAGCCCGCAACGCCGCCGGTGAAGGCCGTCTGGGCGTTGCCGGTCAGGTACAGCGACTCAGTCAGGAACAAGTCGATGGAGCTTTCCTGCATCACCGGTGAAATCCCGGCATTGGAGCCGTTCTTCATGAAGCTGTCGTTCGGATCCATGGCGGAAAAGCCCAGCGTCAGCTGCCAGTCCTGCGGGTTTGCAGAAGCCGGCGCGGAATGCTTGCGGTGAAATACCCGGGTGAATCGCGCCTGGATCGCGGAACCGGAGACGCCGGTGTCAGGGATATGCAGCAGCTCGTAGGCCAGCTCGATGTCCAGGCCGCGGCTCAGCGGCACGGCGATGCCAGCTCCTGCCCCCACCACCGCGCCTGCACCGGTGTCCACTTCACCGCCGCCGGCAAATCCCAGTTTGGCCTGGCCGAACAGGGAAACCGGTCCCATGTCATGGCGCAGACGGTAGCCGCCAAAGACCTGCATATAGCCGTCCCCGCCTGATGCGGCGCCGGAAGCAGCTGCAAAAATCTCTGAATTGCCGCCGGCAAAGAAGCTGCCTTCGACGCCGACCAGTTTCAGGTCCGGCTGCGGGCTGCCCGCCCGGGTCAGCCCGTCCGGGTAGCTGACGGCGGTACCGGTGAAAGAAACCGACCGGAAGCGCAACGGCGTCCCCGGCTGGCCGGTTCCGGCTGCCTCCGGACGGTAGGCCAGGCCAACGCCGGCCGCCCAGTCGTTTATGTCGGCACCTTCGATGCTGACCCGTGAAACGCCGGCCTGCAGTGCCCATTCACGGCTGACCTGAACATCCAACGCCGCGCCCGCCCTCAGCATAGTGCCGTCGCCGATGACCTGTGCAGCACCGCCGCCGCCACCGACAAATCCGGAAAACGACAGGTTCAACGACGGGCTGATCGGCACCCGTTTGACGCCTTCAAAACCCCAGAAAAACGCCCCGCCTGCATCACCCGCTGCCCCGGAATAAATCGCCTGTCCGAAAGTCAGATCTTGGCCGATCTCCGTTCCCAGGTAGAAGCGATGGAGACCTTCGATTTTGGTTTGAGGATCGTCAAAATACTCAATCCCGGTCTCAATTTCGACCGCCTGGACCGCGCTGCCTGCACTCAGGGCGGCGGCCGTCAGGGTGACGGGGAGCATTTGCTTTATGAACATCTGGAACCGGGCCTCTTTATTCTTTTCCCTGCGGGGTCACGCACTGCTTGGCTGAAACTGCCCGTCACGCAACCACAAAGATCGTCTTCCCGCGTCAGGGAGACGCCTTTTTGCGCGACTGGTGAAAAAATGCTGCAGCCTGAGGCTGCGACGCTATGTGACTCCTGAGGCTGGCGCGGTTGCAGGTTCCTGGAGGCTGTGGTTTGTGGGGGCAATGCTTCGGCAGCCTGTCATCACCTGTTCCCGTGCTCTGAGGCGGCAAGTGTATAAACAGGTGAAATACCTGATTGTAGTGATGGCTGCGTTCGCCGCCCCTGCGGCTGCCTTGGCTACTGCGCAGAGTGACCATTGGATGGCTCGCTACGGGCACTCTTCCGCCGCAGAAGAATGGGTGCAGGAGGGCAGCCGGCGCCGGCTGGAACGGCTTAGCGCTCTGGTCAAAGCAGCCAGCGTCTCGGCTGGACAGAGAGCACGCTGAAATCGGTACTGCCTGCGGATATCGAAGAGACAGGCAGCAGCTTGGAGGCAGGACCCTCGCTGCAGAGACTGCGTGCCTCTTACGGGAGTTCTGTGCTGGCACTGAACCCGGAACTGAACATTGTCGCGGTGGCGCGATCCCGGTGGGATGGCTGGATGCAGTATTCCGAAAAAACAGATGCCGGGCATCTGTCCGTTCTGAGGATGGGGGCTGATTATGTGGACCCGTCACGCGGGCTGGCTAGCCTGGCTTTGGAGTACGACCGCTGGGCCGGCCAGGGAACAGAGGCAGGCAGCTACCAGCGCGCCGGCTGGAGGATCAGCCCCTACGTGACCCGCAAGACGGCGCGGGGACTGGTGCTGGACGGTCAGCTCTCGTTCGGTAACTCGGGCCGTTTTGCGGGTGCAGACAGTGCCGCTGCCAGTGCCGCCAGTGCTGCGCGTCGGCTGGCGGTCTTTGCGCGCTCGTCCGGAACCGTGCTTGCCTCGGGCTGGTCGGTATCGCCTAATGCGCAGCTATTTTACAGCAGCTCATCGCTGGATTGCGGGTGTTCCGGCGGCGATCTGGAAACCGGAGAGCTGCGCTTTGGCCCATCGTTTTCCCGCCGCAACAGCCTGCCGGACTGTCTCCGGCTGGAACCGCAGCTGAACCTGAATTCGGTCTATGATCACGACAAGGACGCAGGACACCCGGCAGAGGGTGACTGGCTCACCGCGTCTGAAGCGGTCCTGGGTTTCGTGCACCGTGACGGGTTCCGCCTGACGCTGGCCGCTGGCCGCAGCAGGACAAGCACTGACCGGGCAGCGGAACACAGTTACCATTTCAAGATGCAATTTCCGCTGCGCTGAGCACTGGAATTTCTACCTGTGCCGTGCTTTGGTGCGCCCAGGTGCCGGGCGGCAGCTAAAAAGCCGCAGATCCCGGCTGTCCGACTCGGGTTGAACAAGTGTATGCAATGGTATACTGAGCCCGCAGCGCAACCAGCATTCAGAGGCAGAACCATGACTGACTCCTCCACCCCCGATATCATTTACACCATCGTTGACGAAGCTCCCGAACTGGCCAGCGCCTCGCTGCTGCCGATCGTGCGCAGCTTTGCATCCGCAGCCGGCATCTCCGTTGGCACCCGCGACATTTCGCTGGCAGGCCGCATCCTGTCCGTCTTCCCCGAGAGCCTGACCGAAGCACAGCGCCAGTCCAACGACCTGGCCATCCTGGGCGAGCTGGTGAAGACGCCGGACGCCAACGTCATCAAGCTGCCGAACATCTCCGCTTCGGTGCCGCAGCTGACCGCCGCCATTGCCGAGCTGCAGGAGAAGGGCTTTGCGCTGCCGAACTACCCGGAGGAGCCCGGCACGGATGCCGAAAAAGACGTCCGCGCGCGCTACGACGCCATCAAAGGCTCCGCCGTGAACCCGGTTCTGCGCGAAGGCAACTCTGACCGCCGTTCGGCC
>CAJXHQ010000104.1 GCA_913054485.1 uncultured Paracoccaceae bacterium | reverse complement strand
AAGGCGGCCACGGGATGCACCGCGAACTTCGACGGCATGTACTCCACCATCACCGGCACCTACCACGCCCCGGTGATCTGCCCGAAGTGAGCCCTGCCTGCGGGGCACCTGAAATAAAAACGTGAACGGGGTCCCCCCTTTGGTGGATTGAGGCTTTGCCTCCGCCCTGCAATAGCTTGGCCATGAAAATCGCAATTAACGGATTCGGCCGCATCGGCCGCGCCATCCTGCGGCAGCTGCTGACCACGCCGCGCGGAGACGGCATCGAAGTCGCGCGTATCAATGATATCGCGCCGCTGGACATGTGCGCCTACCTGTTCAAATACGACAGCACCTTCGGCCCCTTCCCGCATGAGGTCACTGCAGAGGGCGGCGCCCTGCAAGTGCTGGGCCGCTCGATCCCGGTCAGCCAGCACGCCGATCTGACGGACGCGGATCTTTCGGGCGTCGACGTGGTGCTGGAATGCACCGGCATCGCCCGCACATCGGACGTTGCCATGCGCGGCCTGAAGGCCGGGGCGCAGAAAGTGCTGATCTCCGGCCCTTCGCCTGCGGCGGAGAAAACCGTGGTTCTTGGCGCCAATGACGGCGAACTGGCAGGCGCGCAGATCGTCTCCAACGCCTCCTGCACCACCAATGGTTTGGCACCGCTGGTCAAGCTGGTGGACGAAATCGCCGGAATCGCCACCGGCCATATGACCACGATCCACTGCTATACCAATTCGCAGCCGATGGTGGACGCGCCGCGCGGCGATTTCGCCCGCTCGCGCGGGGGTGCGCAATCGATGGTGCCAACAACCTCCTCTGCCATGCATCTGATCAACGAGGTGCTGCCGCATCTGGCCGGCCGCATCAGCGGCGCGGCCGTGCGGGTGCCGACTGCCAGCGTGTCGGCCGTGGACCTGGTGGTGCAGCTGTCGCGACCGGTGGACGAAGCAGAGTTCAGCGCCGCCCTGAAGGCCGAGGTTACCGCCTCCCCGGTGCTGGACTGGACCGATCTGCCGCTGGTTTCCTCCGACCTGCGGGCCAACCCGGCGTCGCTGGTGATCGCCGGGCCCGAGACCCGGATGAGCGGCAACAGGCAGGTGCGAATCTTCGGCTGGTACGACAATGAATGGGGTTTCTCGGCCCGGATGCTGGACGTCGCCCGGCGCATGTCCGCCGCTTAGGCCGGCGGATCGGCCACATCTGCGTGTAATCGCCTCAGACGGGGCGATTTCACTTGCCTTGCAGGCCCCGGTCTTTATGCCGTAACGGCACCTAGAACAAAGACGAGCAGATGTCCAAAAATACCGACCTGCCCGGTCCCAGCACCGGCGTCGCGCCAGCGCGCGATTGGGTCAAGATCCTTGCGCAATACCGGGACCCGAGCCCGCTGCGCAGCGGCTTTGAACTCACCGTGACCATGGCCCCCTTCCTGCTGCTCTGGGCAGCGGCCTGGTGGTCCCTCTCCTTCAGCTACCTGCTGGCCTTTGCGCTGTCCTGCGTGAACGCGCTGTTCCTGCTGCGCCTGTTCACCATCCAGCATGATTGCGGCCACGGCGCCTTTTTCGAGAGCCGCTCGCTCAGCGACTGGGTCGGCCGGATCTTGGGCGTGCTGACCCTGACACCCTATGATGTCTGGCGGCGCACCCATTCGGTGCACCACAGCAGCCATGGCAACCTGGGCCGCCGCGGCATGGGCGACATCCACACCATGACGGTGGAAGAATATAACGCCCAGTCCGGCTTTCAGAAGCTGATGTACCGGGTCTACCGCCATCCGCTGTCGCTGTTCGGTTTCGGCCCCGGCTACCTGTTCCTGCTGCAGAACCGCCTGCCCTTCGGGTTGACCCAGCACGCGCGCTATTGGGTCAGCGCGATGGGCACCAATGTGGTTCTGATCACCGCGCTGGCCGTGATCTGGTATTTCGGCGGCTGGGCCCCGATCTTCCTGATCTTCCTGCCTTCCACCCTTCTGGCCGCCACCATCGGCATGTGGCTGTTCTACGTGCAGCACCAGTTCGAGGACACCCATTGGGACCAGGAGACCGACTGGCAGCTGCATGAATCCGCCCTGCACGGCAGCTCGCATTACATTATGCCGCCGGTGCTGCAGTGGTTCTCTGCCAATATCGGCATCCACCATGTGCACCACCTCTACAGCCGCATCCCCTTCTACCGCCTGCCGGAAGTGCTGCGGGATCACAGCGAGCTGGCCGAGGGCAACCGGATGACCATCCGCGAGAGCCTGGCCAATGCCCGGCTGCACCTCTGGGACGAAAAGACCCGGCAGCTGCTGTCCTTTGCACAGGCCCGCGCGCTCTACGGCTGAGCCGCCTTCTCAAATGTAAGAAAGCCCCGGTCATGCGCCGGGGCTTTTTCGTTTCAGATCTGGCGATATGCGGTCAGATCCGCATCCGCGGCACATCATGCGGATCCAGGTGCAGCTCGATCAGGAGCGGGCCTTTGCGGCCCTCCATCACGGCGATGGCCTCTTCCAGATCAGCATCCGAGCGCACCTCGACCCCCTCGCCGCCAAGCGACCGGGCGATCCCGGCAAAGGACGGCCAGTGGAACTCTGTCAGGCTGGGGTCCATTTTGCGGTCGAGGAATTGGATATGCTCGGCCCCGTAGGCGGAGTCATTGGCGACAATTACGATCAGGTCCAGCCCCAGCCGAACTGCCGTGTTGAATTCATTGATGCCGCCCATCATGAAACCGCCATCGCCGCTGAACATTGCCACCGGCCGGTCCGGAGCGGCCACACCGGCGCCGATCGCCTCCTGCAGGCCAAGGCCGATGGAGCCGAAGTTGGCGGTGACAACAAAGCTCTGCGGGCCGGGGGCAGAGATCCGGCACCACACTTCAGTCATGAAGCGGCCGCCGTCGGTGACCAGAACCCGCTCCTCGGGCAGCGCCTCTTCCAGCCGCTCAAGGGCGCGCACATAGTTCACGCATCCTTTGGCTGTTTTATCCGCTGCAACGGGGTGGGCTGTCAGCCTTTCAATGTCCAGATCGCGGGTGAAACCGCTGGCCGGAATTTCAGCCTCTTCCAGCCAGTAAATGATCGTATCGGCCGTCCGCCCGGCGTCCGCCACCAGGGCAGCATCCGGGTGCAGCCCGCCGCCGATGGCCGTGGGCTCGATATCCACCTGGATGATCCGCTTGCCGGTCATCAGCTTGCCGCGGTCGGTGGTGAAATCATGCAGCCCGGTGCCGAAACAGACGATGCAATCCGACTGTGCAATCAGGTCATAGGCTGCAGGTGTCGACAGGGTGCCGAAGATGTCGATGTTGTAAGGGTGCCCCTGAAACAGCCCCTTGGCTTTCAACGTGGTGGCCAGAGGGGCCTCTAGCCGGTCCGCCAGTTTGATCAGCTGATCCCGCGCTGCAACGGCCCCGGCCCCGGCCAGGATCAGAGGGCGGCGGGCAGAGGCGATCATACCGATCGCCTCGTCCAGAATGCCGCCTTCAGCCACGCCGCCAGGCGCGGTGAACACATCCAGCACCCGCGCCGCGTGGCTGGTCTCCTGCCACATGAAATCAGCGGGCACGTTCAGCACAATCGGACGGCGCTCCACCTGGGCACGGTAAAAGGCGCGCGCCACATCCATGCAGACGGTGTCCGGCGCACGAAGCTGTTCGAAGCCGGCGCCGGCGGCCTTGACCACCTCGCGCTGATCGATCCCCTGCAGGTGGCGCGGATTGGCTACCGGGGTGTCGCCTGCGATCAGCACCATGGGCAGGTGCCCGCGCACGCCCTCGGTCAGGGCGGTCATGCAATTGGTCAGAGCCGGCCCATGGGTCACTGTTGCAACCCCGGTCTTGCCCGCGACATGCGCATAGGCCAGCGCCATCAGCACCGAGCTGCCCTCATGCGCGGCGGGCACGAAACGGCCACCGCAGTCGCGCACGAAACTGTCGACCATGAATAGATTGGCGTCTCCCATCAGCCCGAAAACGGTGTCGCATTGATGGTCGCTGAGCGCCCGGGCGATGGATTGATAGACATGCATATTGGCGCTCATTCCGGCCTCCTTGGATATCCCGCAATGATATCAGAGCCCGCGTGCCGGATTTGCGCATACTGGGGCGTCATTACACCCAAATTATACAAGGTTCCGCACCGATTCAAAAAAGGGCGCGCAAATCCCGCACGCCCTCCCCTCGAAGGCCCTGTGCAGCACCAGCCGGGCCGGCGGGCGCTGCACAGCATAGCCCGCAAAGTCAGCCGCGGCTGTCTCCGCCCAGCGATCCGGCACCATGGCCCGCATGACCGCCCGAGGCCTCGTCCGTGGCCTCATCCGCCAGCTCTTCCGGCAGCACCAGGTTCAGCACCATGGAGATCAGCGCAGCAGGCAACAGCCCAGAGGTCATCAGGATCCGCGCCGTATCCGGCAGGTGCTGCACGGCACCCGGCTCCAGCTGCAGGCCCAGCCCGACGGAAAGCGAGATCGCAAAGATCACCATGTTACGCCGGTTCCAGTTCACATCCGACAGCATCGAGATACCGGCCGCCACCACCATACCGAACATGACAATGACACCGCCGCCCAGCACTTCGATCGGCACGGTGCGGATGATCGCACCCACTTTGGGCACAAGCCCGCAGAGGATCAGGAACAGCGCACCGATCGTGACCACATGGCGGCTCATCACGCCGGTCATCGCGATCAGCCCGACATTCTGGCTGAAGGAGGTATTGGGGAAGCCGCCGAACAGCCCGGCAATGGCCGAGCCGACACCGTCAGCGAAAGTTGCACCTTCGATCTCCTTGTCGGTGGCCTCGCGGCCTGCCCCGCCCTTGGTGATGCCGGAAACATCGCCGACGGTCTCCACCGCCGAGACAAAGGCCATCAGGCAGAAGCCGATGATTGCTGCGGCCGAGAACTCAAAGCCGTATTTGAAAGGCACCGGCAGGGCAAAGACCGCCGCCCGGCTCCAGCTGGTCCCGATGGCCTCGAAGGTGACCATGCCAACCAGCAGCGCATAGACATAGCCCGCCAGCAGCCCCAGCAGCACGGCGGAAACCGACATCATGCCGCGGGTGAAGAACTTCAGCGCCAGCGTCACGGCAATGACCACCAGAGCGGCTGACCAGTTGAGCGCCGAGCCATACTCGGGCGTGCCGATGGCCGGCACTCCGCCTGCGGCATATTGGATGCCGACCTTGACCAGCATCAGGCCGATCATCGTGACCACAAGGCCGGTGACCAGAGGCGGCAGGGCAAAGCGGATCTTGCCGATGACCAGCCCAAGGGCCGCATGGAACAGCCCGCCGATGAATACCCCGGCAAAGAGGGCCGCCAGCGCATCGACGCCCTTGCCCGCGACCAGCGGAATCATGATCGGAAGGAAGGCAAAACTGGTGCCCTGCACGATCGGCAGCGCCGCACCCACCGGACCCAGCGTGAGGGTCTGCAAAAGCGTCGCAACGCCGGCAAAAAGCATCGACATCTGGATCAGGTATAGCAGCTCCGGGAAATCCGGAGAGTTTGACCCGAAGCCAAAGCCAGCCGCGCCCGCAATGATGATCGCAGGCGTCACGTTGGACACAAACATAGCCAGAACATGCTGGATGCCCAGCGGAACGGCCTTGTGCAATGGGGGGGTATAATTGGGATCGCGCAGCTGTTCTGGCGTCCCGATGGATGTATCAGCCATCTATTCTCACTCCTGTTGATCATTAACACGGCCGGTGTTGACCACCGGTCCTTTTGCGGGGCCGCCTCTTTCCGGGCAGTCCCCAAATCAACCGCGCATTTCCTTTTTCCCGCGCGATATCAATACACTTGGGCCATATCAGACCCCTGTCCAGCTAGCCTCCATTCCCCATCGCCGTTTCGGTCAGGAACAGCCGCAGGCTGCCGCGAAAGCGGGCACAGCGCCTTGGCCGCCGCCGCATTGAAAACTCTTGTCCTGGCGCGCAAGGGAAGGTTTGCCTCTCATGCGCCGCTCAGCCCCCCCGTCCCGCTCGCGCAGGACGCACTGCCCACTGCGGGCGGTCAACGGTCAACGGTGTAAGGCACCTCAAAGGGGAACTCCTCCAGGTTTGCCCCCTCTCCGATCCGGTCGACCACTGCAAAGAGCCCTGGCGCATGCAAAGGTGTCAGCACCCCGTGCCAAGTGCCCCGGTGAAAATTGATCGCCTGGCCCGGCTTGGTCTCAAAAGCCAGCGGCCGTCCTGGCTTGCCGCCCTCATCAGGCGCCACGATGACCAGGAAAGGGTGTTCGCTCATCGGGATGAAAGCTTGCGATCCGTCCGGGTGACGCTCGACCAGATCCAAAGCATAAGGCAGCTCACGCGGGATGGCGTTGAACAGATTGAGCCCGGCGCGCCCTTCCACGAAATCAAGCGTGGCGCGGTCGTGGTAGCGGCCGCACATGCCCTGGTTGATGATCTTGTCCGGCTCGCCCGAGACATCGATCAGCTCTCCGAAAGGCGCAAACCCTTCGGCGCTGATCGCTTGGATGCGGATAACCTCGCTCATGCTGCAAAATACTCCTGCAGGCGCAGCTCGGCGATGCGCTCCACCTGGCGGCAGGCCTCGGCAAATTCCGCGTCGCGGCTGTTGTCCAGACGGGCCTCGAAGGCGGCCTGAATGCCGGCCTTGTCATGATCACGCACAGCGATGATGAAGGGAAAACCGAACTTTTCAGTATAGGCGGTGTTCATCGCGGTGAAGTTTTCGCGTTCCGCATCCGTCAGCGCGTCCAGCCCGGCCGAGGCCTGCTCGGAGGTGCTTTCCGCGGTCAGCTGCTTGGCGGCTGCCAGCTTGCCCGCCAGATCCGGGTGCGCGGTCAGCACGCCCAGGCGCTCTTCCTCCGAGGCGATTCGGAACACACGGGCCAGAGCGCTGTGCACGCCCGCGGCAGTGTCATGCGCCGGTCCCAGCTCACGGTCATGCGCCCGCTCGGCAATCCAGGCGGAATGCTCGAAAATACCGCCGAAGGCGTCGACGAAACGCGCCTTCTCCATCTGGCTGGGGCGCTCGATACGCTTGTGCGGATGGTGCTCTGCCCAATGCTCGGCTATCTCCACCCGGCGCGGGGTCCAGACGCCCTCAAAACCCTGGATATATTCGATGAACTTCTTCAGGCCCGCCAGCTTGCCCGGACGGCCGATCAGGCGGCAGTGCAGCCCGATGCTCATCATCTTCGGCGCGCCCTCTTCGCCCTCAGCATAGAGCACATCAAAGGCGTCTTTCAGGTACTGGTAGAACTGCTCGCCGGTGATATAGCCGGGCGCGGTGGCAAAGCGCATGTCATTGGCTTCGAGCGTGTAGGGGATGATCAGCTGGTCGCGGTCTTCGACCTCCAGCCAGTAGGGCAGATCGTCATCATAGGTGTCGGACACATAGTCGAAGCTGCCTTCTTCGGCGACCAGACGCACGGTGTTGGCCGAGCAGCGCCCAGTGTACCAGCCGCGCGGCGGCTCGCCTGTCACTTCGGTGTGCAGGCGGATGGCTTCGGCGATCGAGGCGCGCTCCTCCTCTTCCGGCATGTCCTTGTGCTCAACCCACTTGAGGCCGTGGCTGGCGATTTCCCAGTCAGCAGACTTCATCGCGGCGACCTGCTCGGGCGAGCGGGCAAGCGCAGTGGCAACACCGTAGATGGTCACCGGGATATCGGCGCCGGTGAACAGGCGGTGCAGGCGCCAGAAGCCTGCGCGCGCGCCGTATTCATAGATTGATTCCATGTTCCAGTGGCGCTGGCCCTGCCACATGGCGGCGCCGGGAATATCGCTCAGGAAAGCTTCCGATGCCGCATCGCCGTGCAGGACGCAGTTCTCGCCGCCCTCTTCGTAGTTCAGCACGAACTGAACAGCGACCTTTGCGCCACCCGGCCATTGCGCGTCAGGAGCATCGGCACCGTAGCCGATCATATTGCGGGGGTATCTGTTCATGTCTCGGCCCTTTGAATACGGCGGTTTTTCCCTTAATATGCCAGAAGACGGCGCCATGCTTACAAATATTCCCTAAAACACTGTCTCGCCCGGCAGGTTTGCAAATCGCGGCATGGCTGGGGCAGGACAAGGCGGTACAAGTGATCACCGAAGGAGGCTCCGGCATGACCGGCTATCTGACTACCCATGTTCTGGACACCGTACGGGGCTGCCCGGCCGAGGGGCTAAAGATCACCCTCTACCGGCTAGAGGGCGACAGGCGCGAGAAGCTGGCGGAAATGACCACCAATGACGATGGCCGCACCAACAGCCCGATCCTGCCGCAGGAGGCTTTCGCAACCGGCACCTACGAATTGATTTTTGAAGCCGGAGATTACCTGCGTGCTTCCGGCCAGGCTGGTGCCGATCCATTGTTTCTTGACGTGGTCCCGATCCGCTTCGGCATCTCCGACCCCGCGGCCCACTACCACGTGCCGCTGCTGCTCTCCCCCTTCAGCTTCTCCACCTACCGCGGCAGCTGACACCGCCAAGGCAGGAGGCTCCCGCCCCTTTGTGCGCATCTTCAGATGCACACAAGAAGCGTTGGGCCAAGCGACGGGCTGACGCCCGGCGC
>CAJXHQ010000103.1 GCA_913054485.1 uncultured Paracoccaceae bacterium | reverse complement strand
CTGATCCAGGCCCGCAGCACCGCGCGCGACGAGGTGCTGGGCGGCGAGCGTCCGCAGGCACTGACGCCGCAGTACGTCAGCCCGGCCCGCAAAGCGGCCCGCTCCGCCGCCCTGGGCGAGCAGAAGCTGCTGTCTCAGACGCTGGAGACCTACTACCGCGATCTCGCGTCCGGGCTCCAGGCAGGCCCCAAGCCGGCCAGCGCCATGGCCGCCGAGAACCGCTATCTGGAGAGCCGCGGCATCATCGGCTGACACCGGAAACCGCCCTTATAACTCATTGAATAAAAACAAAAGTGCCGCCGGACCCAGTGGGGGCTCCGGCGGCGCGCATGCCTTGCGGGCATGCAAGTCAGGGGATCAGCCGAGCGCGCTGTCGCAGCGCCCGCAGGTGCCCGCGCTGGAGTGCTGGCCCACGTCCGGCAGGATTTTCCAGCAGCGCTGGCACTTCTCACCTTCGGCCTTCTCAAAGACCACCGACACACCGTCCACTTCCGGCATGCGGAAGGCCTCGGCCGGGGCCGGATCATTGGTCAGCTGAATGTCAGACGTGATGCAGACATCGGCAAAATTGACCGACTTCAGGGCCTCAAGCGCCGCCTCGTCACGCACATGCACAACGGGAGCGGCCTCCAGCGACGCACCGATCACCTTATCGGTGCGCTGCACTTCCAGTGCGGAGGTCACAACCCGGCGGGCCTGACGGATCGCGGACCATTTGGCGGCCAGCGGTTCATTCAGCCAGTCGGCAGGCGTGTCCGGCATATCGGTGAGGTGGATCGAGCTGTCCTCACCCGGGTAGCGCTCCAGCCAGACCTCTTCCATGGTGAAAACCAGAACCGGCGCCAGCCAGGTGGTCAGACGGTGGAACAGGATGTCCAGCACTGTACGCGCGGCACGGGCGTTGAGCGTGTCGCCATCGCAGTAAAGCGCATCCTTGCGGATGTCGAAGTAGAAGGCCGACAGGTCCACTGTGGCGAAGTTGAACACCGCTGAATAGACGCCCTGGAAGTCAAAAGACTTGTATCCGGTGCGCACCTTGTGGTCGAGCTCGGCCAGCCGGTGCAGAACCCACTGCTCCAATTCCGGCATATCCTGCGGTTCTACCCGCTGATCTTCGGAGAAATCACCAAGCGACCCCAGCATAAACCGCAGGGTATTGCGCAAACGGCGGTAACCGTCCGCGGTGCCTTTCAGGATCTCCGGGCCGATCCGCTGGTCGGCGGTATAGTCGGTCTGGGCCACCCAGAGGCGCAGCACGTCGGCGCCATATTGTTTGATCACCTCTTCCGGCACGATCGTATTGCCGAGCGATTTGGACATTTTCATGCCCTTCTCATCCAGCGTGAAACCATGGGTCACCACGTTGCGGTAAGGCGCGCGGCCCTTGGTGCCGCAGGCCTGCAACAGCGACGAGTGGAACCAGCCGCGGTGCTGGTCGGTGCCTTCCATATAGACATCCGCGATGCCGTCCTCGGTGCCGTCCTCACGGTCGCGCAGCACAAAGCTGTGGGTCGACCCGGAATCGAACCACACGTCCAGCACGTCAAAGACCTGCTCCCATTCATCAGCGTTGTAATCACCGCCCAGGAAGCGTTCTTTGGCGCCCTCGGCGTACCAGGCATCCGCACCTTCACCCTCGAAGGCCTCAATGATGCGGGCATTCACCGCCTCGTCGCGCAGGATGAAGCCGTCGTCGGTGGGCAGCGCGCCCTTCTTCACAAAGCAGGTCAGCGGAACGCCCCAGGCGCGCTGGCGCGACAGCACCCAGTCCGGGCGGCTTTCGATCATCGAATAGAGACGGTTGCGCCCCGTTTGCGGCCACCATTTCACCAGCTGGTCGATGGAGTTCAGCGCGCGTTCGCGGATGGTATCGCCCATCTCTCCCATGCCGTCATCCATCGTGCGGTCCACGGCGGCAAACCACTGCGGCGTGTTGCGGTAGATGATCGGCGCCTTGGAGCGCCAGGAATGCGGGTAGCTGTGCTTGATCTTGCCGCGCGCCAAGAGGCCGCCGACCTCGGCCAGCTTGTCGATGACGGTCTTGTTGGCGTCACCCTCGCCGCCCTTGCGGTTCAGGATGTATTTGCCGCCGAAAAACGGCAGGTCAGCGCGGAAGCCGCCATCGTCCATCACGTTGTAGGTGATGACCTGCTCCAGCATGCCCAAGTCACGGTAGAGCTCAAATTCTTCCATACCGTGCGAGGGCGCGCAGTGCACAAAGCCGGTGCCTTCGGTGTCGGTCACGAAATCGGCGGCGCGGAAGTCGCGGATATCGTCCCATTCACCGTTGCCACCCTCGGCACCCGCCAGCGGGTGGGTGAGGCCGACACCTTCGAGATCGGAGGCCGGCACATCCGCGACGCGGGTGTACTGATCTTCGGACAGGCGTGCGCGCTTGAAGACATCTGCGGCCAGATTGTCGGCCAGCAGGTACTTGTCGCCCACCGAGACCCAGCATTCGTCCGGGGTGCCGGTGACCTCATAAAGGCCATAAGCGATGTCGGCACCGTAAACGACGGCCTTGTTGGACGGGATGGTCCAGGGGGTGGTGGTCCAGATCACCACGTTGGCACCGGCCAGTTTGTGGTCCGCAGGCTCGGCGACCTTGAACTTCACCCAGATGGTGAAGCTCTCCTTATCGTGGTATTCCACCTCGGCCTCGGCCAGGGCGGTCTTCTCCACCGGCGACCACATCACGGGTTTGGAACCCTGGTAGAGCGTGCCGTTCATCAGGAACTTCTGGAATTCAGCCGCGATCACCGCCTCGGCGTGGAAATCCATTGTCAGATAAGGGTTTGGCCAGTTGCCGGTGATGCCCAGACGCTTGAACTCCTCGCGCTGGATATCGACCCACTTGTCGGCAAAGGCGCGGCATTCCTGGCGGAATTCCACCACCGGAACGGCATCCTTATTTTTACCCTTTTTACGGTACTGCTCTTCGATTTTCCATTCGATGGGCAACCCGTGGCAATCCCAGCCGGGGACGTAACGCGCGTCAAAACCCATCATCTGGTGCGAGCGCACGATCATGTCCTTGATGGTCTTGTTCAGCGCGTGGCCGATGTGCAGGTGGCCGTTGGCGTAGGGCGGGCCGTCGTGCAGGGTGAAGGGCTCGCGGCCTTCCTTCTCACGCAGGCGGTCGTAGACGCCGATCTTCTCCCAGCGGTCCAGCCACGCAGGCTCGCGCTTGGGCAGGCCCGCGCGCATCGGGAAGGCGGTTTTGGGCAGGTTCAGCGTGGTCTTGTAGTCGGGTGTTTCAGGCGTGTCGGCGCACATGGGTGGCGTCCTTTGGGATGTTCGGTTCGGAATTCTGATGAGGGTCGGCGCGATAACTCAAGCGCCTTTGCCCGGCAGCTCGGATAGGTCAGAGCGCCGGGGATATAATTCGAATAATGATGGCCGCACGATGGGACATGAGCGCCTTATAGGACGGCGGCGGGCGGGGGTAAAGCACGGGCGCGGCCATATCCGTTTTCTTCGAAGAAAACGGACCGGAATTTTCGAAAATTCCGGGCAGCGGCGCAGGGCTACAGGATCGAAAATGACGGCCGGGCCAGCATCAGCCAGACAATTGTCAGCACCATGGCAAAGGCCGGAACACCGCAGATAAACCAGAGCCGGAACAGCCGGTGATAGCGCCGCGGCAACGCAGCACCACCATCGGCCGCCGCACGGGCCAGATCGCGCAGGCGGATCTGGATCCAGACGACCGGCAGCCAGAACAGGCCGGTCAGCACGTAAAGGACAAGCGACAGGGCAATCCAGCCCTCGACTAATTCCCAGCCCAGACGCCAGGCGAGCCAGGCACCGGTGACCGGCTGCGCCGCCACGGCAGTGGCCGTGAAAACCGTATCCGCCAGCACCACGATGCGCGATGATGCGGGCATCACCGGTGCGATGCGCCATCAGCATGAAAAACGCAATGCCGGCACCTGAGCCCAGCAGCACGCAGGCGCCGATGACATGCAGCCAGCGCAGGATCAGATCCGGGTCCATATCAGCGTTCCTGCAGCAGTTGATGGGTGACCAGCGCCAGCAGCAGCCCCGGCATCACCTTGACCAGCGGCCCAAGCGGATCCCCCCAAAGGGCAGGCGTCAGTACAGTGGCTGCGAGCAGGTAGAAGGCCGAAACCGCTGCCATCGCAAGGCAGGCCCGCGCGGCCCAGGGCCGCCAAAGGACGGACGCACCCAGTGCAATATCTGCCAGCGCCCAGAAGATGACCGCGCCGTAGGCTGGCACCGCGCCCCAGCCGGTGCCAGTCAGCACGCTGGCGGCCTGCCCCATCCGGACAAGCCCGATCAGCCCCGACGCCAGCCAGAACAGACAGAGCACCGCCACGCAGAAGGGCATCAGCAGCGCCATGCGCGCCTCCAGCCGCGCCGCCCGGCCCGAAGCCGTCTGCGCCAGAACAGCCTCCAGCGGCGCAAGCGGGCCTGCGGCCTCGGCATAGGCTGAAGGCGCACCGGTCGCGCTCTCGTTCAGCACGGCCACTGCAGTGCTGCGCAACGGCGACCGCCAGCCCAGCCGCCCCAGAAAATCCGCAGACTGGGCGACTGCGCGCAGAACCCAGGCGGGCATTGGCAGGGTGGCCCATGCCGGGGAAAACCCCAGCCACTGGCGTATTTGGGCGATCACCTGCGATAGCTCCCGTGGGGCATCTTCCACAAGGTCATAGCTGCCGGGCGGCAGATCTCCGGCGGCGGCCTGCACAACAGCCCGCGCCACATCCCGCAGACCAACGCAGTGCACCTGCGCACTGCCCAGCGCCATCGGCTGCACCAGCGGCACCGCCGCCAGCATCCGCATCAGCAGCGTGCCGCCAAAGGCCTCCTGCCCGATCACCAGCCCCGGCCGCAGGATCCAGTGGCGCCCTCCAGCGGCCTGAATGGCCGCATCGCCGGCGGCCTTGCTGCGCAGAAATGCGGTGGAGGCTCCTGGCTGCGCGCCTGCAGCCGAAATCTGCACCAGCCCGCTGCCGGACGAAGCACAGGCCCTGGCCAATGCGGCAATGGCGCGGTGATGGATCAGCTCCAGCTCGCCGCTCTTCTGGTCCTGGAGCGCGCCTGCGCAATTCACCACCAGAGTCCGGTTTTGGAGAATCTCTTGCCAGCTTTGCGCCGTGCCCATCTGGCAGAGATCGAGATTCTGAAACCTCCGTCCGGGCAGCACACGCGCCGCAGCCCCTGCATTGCGGCCCGCAACTGCGACCTCAGCCCCGGCTTCCTCTAGCGCGCGCACCACCGCTGCGCCGATGAAGCCGTAACCGCCAAGAACCAAGACCTTCTGGGGCATGGCTGACACAGTATAAAAATCCTCGCTGAATCAACAGCTTCATCCTAACGGCCGCCGCAAACCTGTCCAGCACACTTTTCCTGCCGCTGCCCGCGCCCGGCAGGAAGGCCGGTCCTGCCCCGATACACCCGCTTTTGACGATAAATGTAAAATGTGATATGGAAAGCCGCGCGACAGAACGCCAAGCACATCACAAAATCCCAACGATACGCCCCCGGCAGCAGCAGGCAGACCCCGGTTTTCCGGGCAGTATTCTTGTTTCAAAACGCTTCTCTGGAGGGACTGCCATGACAGATTGGGCCATACACGGATTTGAGATCGTAAACTGCAACTGCCTGCCGGGCTGCCCCTGCCAGTTCTCGCAATTGCCCAATGACGGCACCTGCCGCGCTATGCTCACGTTCCGCATCGACGAAGGCCATTATGGCAGCACCAAGCTCGACGGACTTTATGGAGCTGCAATCTTCAGCTGGCCCGGCCCCATTCACGAAGGCAATGGCCAGCGCCAGATCGTGATCGACGAGCGCGCCACACCGGAACAGCGCGCCGGGCTGGAGGCCATCATGCGGGGTGAAGACACCGATGAATTCGCCACCATGTTCTTCGTTTTCAACGCCATGACCGCGACCAGCCACGACACGCTGTCGGCGGCGATTTCACTTGAATGGGACGCGGCAACCGGGACCGGATCGGCCACGGTCGGCAATATCGGCCAAACCAAGGTGGAGCCGATCCCCAATATCGTCTCCGGTGCGCCGCATTTCGCCTCGATCGCGCTGCCTGCGGGGTTTGAATATGCCGAGGCTCATGTCGCCCAGGGCAGCACCAAAACCCCCGGCTCCGCCATCCAGCTGCAGGGCATCGACGGCACCCATGCCCATACTTCGGAACTGCATCTGACCGGGCGCGGCGTTGTCCGCGCCGCCTGAACCCGGAGCCGCGCCACTTGCCGTGGAACGGCTGGCCGCCCATGACCGGATCGTGGTCATGGGCGCTGCCGGGCTGATCGCGCTGTGCGCCGCGCTTTACACCGTCTTCGGCATCGGCATGCAGATGACCGCGGCAGAAATGACAGCCATGGCCCGTCCCCTCGGGCAGCCGATGCAAATGGGCGCGCCGCCTGTTTGGACATCCCAATATGCAGCACTGATCTTCCTGATGTGGTGGGTGATGATGATCGCCATGATGACCCCCAGCGCCGCACCGGTCCTGCTGCTGTTCACCGCCGTCAAAAAGTCCGGGCCGGACGCCGCACGGGCGGCGCGGCTCAGCCTTGTGTTCCTGTCCGGCTACCTGCTGGCCTGGGGAGGGTTTTCCGCCATCGCCGCCGCCCTGCAATGGGGGGTCGAGGCCACGGGACTGTCGGAGGGGCCGATGATGACGCTCCGCTCGCGCCTCTTGGCGGGCGGACTGCTGGCGGCAGCCGGGCTATATCAGCTGACGCCGCTGAAACAGGCCTGTCTGGAGCATTGCAAATCACCCGCCCAGTTCCTCGCATTGCACGCACGGCCCGGAGCGCGCGGCGCGCTTCTGACCGGCATGCACCATGGTGCTTATTGCCTGGGCTGCTGCTGGGCGCTGATGGCGCTCCTGTTTGCGGGCGGGATCATGAATCTCTACTGGATTGCCGGACTGGCGCTTTATGTGCTGGCCGAGAAACTGCTGCCCGGCGGGCTCTGGTTCAGCCGCATCACCGGCTGGCTGCTGCTGGCCGCGGGCCTCTGGGTGATGACCGCCTCATGAGGTGAACAGCGTCCCCACCCCGTAGGCCATGGCCGCCGCTACGCCGCCGATGGCCAGTGTCTCCAGCCCCGAACGCCACCAGGGCTCCAGCGACCAGACGGATTTCACCGCCCCGATAAGGAAAAACACCGCCGCCGTCATCCAGACCGACCAGGTGAACGCGCCAGCCAGCCCCAGCAGGAAGGGCAGCAGCGGGATGAGCCCGGCGGTGATAAAGGCCGCGAAAGTTGCAAGGGCGGCGCGGACCGGATGCGGATCTACCGGGGCCAGCCCGTATTCGCCCTCCAGCATCAGCTGGATCCATGCTTCGCGGTTACCGGTGATGGCATCTGTGGCATCCTCCAGAACCTGCCCCGCCAGGCCTTTCTGGGCCAGAATCTCGCGCACTTCCTGCCGTTCGCCGTCCGGGTAGCGGGCAATGTGCCGCTCCTCGACCACGCGCAGGCGTTTCATATTGTCCAGTTCCGCCTTGGTGCCGGAGTAATTGCCTGCGGCCATGGAAAACCCATCGGCCAGCACATTGGCCAGCCCCAGCGCGACGATGATAAAAGGTGAAAGGCCCGCCCCTGCAACGCCCGCGACAATGGCAAAGGTGGTGACAGAACCGTCAATCCCGCCATAGACCGCATCGCGCAAATAGCCGCGTCCGGGCGGCGCGTTGATCCGGGCGGCAATGGCGTCAGGAGCGTGGCTGTGGTCCGGCATGGCTGGCCTCCTGCCTGTCAGAATGCCCGCAGGATAGCATGCCCGCATTGCGGCAGATCAACGCCCCTGTGACGGCAGGGGCTTCCCGGCGCGCCGCGGCGGCCGTATTGACGCTGGACAAAACACAGGAGCCGCCCATGACCGCCACCGCCCCGATCGCCCGGTTTGACGTGAGCGCCGAAGAGATCTCGCACGTGGTCGGCGTGTTCTACGCCCGCATCCGTGCCCACGAGGTGCTGGGTCCCGTGTTTGCGGCCCATATCGCGGCGGATGGCTGGCCGGCCCATGAGGCGAAAATCGCCGCCTTCTGGCGCAACGCGATCCTGCTCGAGAAGGGCTATTCCGGGAACCCGATGCGCGTGCATGTGAGCACGCCGGATGTGAAGGCCGAACATTTTCCGCTCTGGCTCGGCCTGTTTGCCGAGGTGCTCACGGCAGAGCTGCCGGAGCGCGAGGCCCGCGCCTGGATGGCGCTGGCCGACCGGATCGGCGAAGGCTTCCGCACCGGCATTGTGGCGATGCGCCAGCCAAAGGACCAGCCGCCGAAACTGTTCTGAACCGCCTGACGGGCGCGCTAAGGCTCTTTTCAAGAGCCTTGCAATAATTTTGCAAAATTCTTCAGCCGCGCCGCAGGCGCGGCTTGGGATTGCCGCAGGCAAGCCTCCTAGCCGTTAGCTCTCTTTCGAAAACACCCCTGTCAGGGCGCGTTTCACCACACCCCGCACGCCGGGCTTCTGCTTGACCGAGAATGGCATCGGGCGGCAAACTT
>CAJXHQ010000102.1 GCA_913054485.1 uncultured Paracoccaceae bacterium | reverse complement strand
CCCTGAAGATCTGCCGTTGATCGGCCCTGCCGGCGGTCTGCAGAACCTCTGGCTTGCCGAAGGCACGCCATTCGGGATCACCCTGGCCGGAGGGATCGGCTGGCAGCTGGCCGAATGGATGGCAGAGCGCGAACCCTCCATCGACCTGCGCAGCTGCGACAGCCGCCGCTTCGGCCGCTGGGCCGGGCGCAAATGGTCTGCCCGCAAGGTCGAGGAGGCCTACGAGCACACTTACATTCTGCCCAAGCCCGGAGAAGAGCTGCAGGCGGCACGCGGGTTGCGCTGCTCACCGCTGCATGACCTGCTGGACGCCCGCGGAGCCGTCTTCGGATCAGTGTTGGGATGGGAAATCCCAAACTGGTTTGCACCGCCCGGAATAGGACGGGAGGAAACCTGGTCTTTTGACCGGCCGAACTGGTTCGCCATTGCCGGAGAGGAATGCCGCTGCCCGTGGCGGACGCCGGTTGCCACCGACGTATCAAGCGACACGCGGCCGCGCCTCACCGGCCCAGAGGCAAAATCCGTGCTGGAGGATCTGATGAACACCCCGGCGCCGGAGCCGGGCACCGTCCAACCCGGGTATGTTCTTGACCCCAGCGGAACAGTGGCGCTTGGCCTGCCGGCCGCCTGCCACGCGCCCGGGTGTTTTTCGCTGACCTGCGCCCCGGACGCGGAAGCCTATGCGCTCGACCTTGTGAACCGCGCGATCGCCGCCCGTGATGCGCGTGTGGAGAATGTAACCGGACGCATTGGCGGTCTCCACCTGTTTGGCAAGGGCTGCGACGCCCTGCTATCAGACCTGACCGGCGGAGCCAGAGACGGGCTGGCAACCGGCGGAACCTGCCGGGCCGGGATCGGCTATTGCCCCGTCAAGACCAGCCGGACCGGTTTTTGCGGCCTGCCCGGCTGGCGTATCGAAGCGGCCACAAAATACATGCGCGTGGTCTTCCTTGCGCTGGAGGAGCGCGGGGCCAGGCTGATCGGGGCACGCGCGCTCGCGGCGCTCAGGGTGGAACACAGAGAGCCCGCCTGGCCGGCAGAGCTGTCAGCGGACACCTCGCCCGGGGACGCAGGCCTTGGCGGCAACGCAGGCAACCGCCGGCTGGTTCACCTGCGCGTCACGCCTGCCAAGGGCGCGCCTCTCGCCGGTGAGCCGATCCGCGACCGCGAGGGCCGGATCGCCGGCAGCACAACCTCCGGCAGCTGGGGGCATCTCAGCGGTGCGGGCCATGCGCTCGGCTTTGTGGACCGCTGTGCGGACACCTCGGCTCTGGAAGTGCAGATCCTGAACATCTGGTACCCGGCGGAAAATGGGTGGACGGCGCTGAGGGCGGCCGCATCAAAGTGCTGAACCCCGCAGACAACAGCCTGCTGGCCGAAGTGGCGCAGGCCACCGGCAAGGACGTGGACGCGGTGGTGGACGCGGCACGCCGGGTGGTCAGCAGCCGCGCCCTCACAGCGATGCGCCCGATGGACCGGGGCCGCATGGTCATCGAAATGGGCCGCATGCTGCGCGCGCGCAAAGAGGAGCTAGCGCAGCTTCTGACCCTCGATGCCGGCAAGCGCATCTCCGAAGCCCTTGACGAACTGGAGGGCGCCGCCAAGTACTTCGAGTATAACGGCGGAATGGCCGACAAGATCGAGGGCCGCTATATCCCGCTCGGGGACGGCTACGCCGACTATGCCGTGCCGGTGCCCTACGGTGTCACCGCCCATATCATCCCATTGAACTTCCCCAACAATATGATCGCCCGCTCGCTGGCCCATGCCGATGTCTACGACGAAGTCGTCGCGCGCATGGCTGCTGTTACGGAAGCGCTGAAGATCGGCCCTGGCATCGAAGACAGCGATATCACCCCGCTTATCTCAGCGCAGCAGCTGGACCGGGTGGAGAGCTACGCCCAGATCGGCATTCAGGAAGGCGCCCGTGCGGTGACCGGCGGCACCCGCCTTGCCATGGAGAAAGGCAACTATATTCGACCTACCGTCCTCGCCGATGTCACGCAGGAGATGCGCGTCAACCAGGAGGAGATCTTCGGCCCGGTGATGACCGTGTCGAAGTTCGAAACCATGGAGGAGGCGCTGGCAATTGCAAACGGCACCGACTACGGATTGTCGGCCACCGTCTTCACCAATGATCTGGACAAGGCGCTCTGGATGACCGAGCGGCTGGAAGCCGGGCAGGCTCAGCTTCCGGTTTCCGCCAGTAGCCAGTCCCAGAACGCCCGGCCCCTAGGCTGGCGCTGCCGATGCGATACGGCACTCAGGTAATAGCGCGGCGCTGGCGGGCGGCACTCGGCAGGCAGGTCGAACGGCATGCACAGCCGCCCCTCCGCAAGCATCCGTTCGGCATTGGCCCGGTTGCCCAGCGCAACCCCGATACCCCGCGCCGCCGCCTCAAAAGCGTGCAGCGAGTAGCTGACCGAGAAAAAGCGCTGCCGTTTCAGCCAGGGCCGGCCGGCCAGGATCTTCTTCCAGGAGGTCAGCCTGCGCTCTGTCTCAATCAATGTCACCCCCTGAAGATCCTCCAGCGACACGATGCCATGCGCGGCCGCATAATCGGCGCTGGCCAGCGCAACCAGCTCGTCCGGCAGCACCATCCGGGACACAAGGTCCGGGTCAGGCTCGAAACGGTACTCAATAGCCACGTCTATGCTGCGCTCTTCCGGGTTGTAGGTCATCCGGTCCAGCAGCCGGATGTCATATTCGGGATGCAGTCCGGAAAACCTCTGCAGCTTGGGCATCAGCCACATCGCCGACAGCGTGGGCGGCGCGGCTATGGTCAGGATTTCGCGCTGGGTTTCCTGCGTGGCCACCGTCGTCGCGCGGCCGATCGCCTCAAGCCCCGGGCGGATTTCGGTCAGGTAATCGCTCCCCCCCTCTGTGAGCACAAGGTTGCGCCCCCGGCGGATGAACAGGGGAGCGCCCGGGAACCCCTCAAGCTTGTCCAGCTGATGGCTGACGGCGGGCGGGGTGACACTCAGCTCTGCCGCCGCGGCGCGCACACCGCCCAGCCGGGCCACGGTTTCGAACACATGCAGCGCGTGCAGAGGGGGGAGTTTATGAGTCGCCATGCTGTAAGAAATAACTAAACAGAAGTCGCAGAATCAATAAATTTTCTTCCACTCGGAAACCTCCTAGTCTCGGCCCTGACATGACAGGCCAAGGATGCAGACATGAAGCCTCTCACGGATATTCTCGTGGTTTCGATCGAACAGGCGCTGGCGGCGCCGCTCTGCACGGCGCGGCTGGCCGAAGCCGGCGCAAGGGTCATCAAGATCGAACGCGCGGAAGGTGATTTTGCCAGGGGGTATGACACGGCGGCCAAGGGCAGCAGCTCCTACTTTGCCTGGACCAACCAAGGCAAGGAATCCCTCGCGCTGGATTTCCGTACCCCCGAGGACGCCGCCCTGCTGGAGCGGATCATCGCGCAGGCGGATGTGTTCATCCAAAACCTCGCCCCCGGCGCGATGGCACGGGCAGGGTTTGGCGCGGCCGAGCTGCGCCGGAAATACCCCCATCTGATCACCGTGGACATCACCGGCTACGGCGAAAGCGATGCAGTCAGCCATCTGAAAGCCTATGACTTCCTGATCCAGGCAGAATCCGGTCTGACCGGCATCAGCGGCGGGGAGAATGAAATGGGGCGGATCGGTGTCTCCATCTGCGACATCGGCGCCGGCATGACATGCCACGCAGCGGTTCTTGAGGCTCTGATCCAGCGCGGCATCAGCGGTGAGGGCGCCTCCCTTGCGGTGTCCCTGTTCGATGTGGCCGCCGACTGGATGAGCGTGCCGCTCATGCACAGCGAACACGGCAAAGGCGCGCCCCGGCGGGTCGGCCTTCGCCACCCCAGCATGGCCCCTTACGGGGCCTTTGAAACCCGTGACGGAGCGCTGACACTGATCGCCGTGCAGAACGAGCGCGAATGGCAGCGGTTCTGCCGCGAGGTGCTGCGCGACGCCGCGGCAGGGCAAGACCGAAGGTTCGGCTCCAACAACGACCGGGTCGCGAACCGGGACGCGCTGGAGGAGACCATCTCGGCCGTTTCCCGGACCCTCACGCAGGAAGCGTTCCGCGCGCGGCTCACCGAAGCCAAGATCGCGTTCGGCGGGGTCAACAATCTGGACGACCTGGGCCGCCACCCTGCGCTGCGCCGGCGTGACGTGGTCACCGAACAGAATGAAACGGTCGCCATTCCTGCGACTCCGATCCGCTGGCTGGATACGCCGCGCAGCGGTGACCTGACGCCTGCTCCTGCAATCGGGCAGCACAACAGCGCGTTGCGCGAAGAATTTTCCTGACTGAAGAAGAAGGCCATCGACGATGCCGCAACCGGTAGACACCTGGATCGGACGCTCCGAGACCCGCAATGACGTTCTGCGCAGCGAGCCGGCCCGGTTTATGCAAGCAACCCTGGGCCGTGACGCAACCCTGAAGGACGGTGACGGTCTGCCGCCGCTCTGGCACTGGCTCTACTTCCTGGAAGCCAAGCCGCTCGGCGAGCTGGGCCGCGACGGCCATGCGAAGAAAGGCGGGTTTCTTCCTCCGGTCGCCCTGCCCCGCCGCATGTGGGCCGGCGGCCGGTTCCAGTTTCACACGCCGCTTCAGCTTGGCCAGCCGACGGTGAAGCGGTCCACGATCAAGAACATCTCCGAGAAACAGGGGCGCAGCGGGTCGCTGTGCTTTGTGACTGTGCAGCATGAGCTGTTCCAGCCAGATGGCACCCTGGCCGTCACCGAGGAGCATGACCTCGTCTACCGTGAAGATCCGCATCCGGACGCGCCAAAGCCGGTGCCCGCGCAGGCCCCCGCCGAGGCTCATGTCTCCGAGCAGATCAACCCTTCGCAGGTTATGCTGTTCCGCTACTCCGCGCTTACATTCAACGGCCACCGGGTGCATTATGACGTGGATTACGCTCGCGAAACCGAAGGGTATGACGGGCTGGTCTTTCACGGGCCGCTGACGGCGACCCTGCTTGTCGGGCTGGCGCAGAAGACCGTGGGCAAACCGCCGAAAACCTTTGAGTTCCGCGGCCTGGCCCCGCTTGCCGGTATGGACCCATTCCATATCGAAGGCAGCCGCGAAGGCGGCACGATGCAGCTTTGGGCCCGCCGCAGCGACGGCACCAAGGCAATGCAGGCAACCGCCGGTTTCTGAGGGCGGACCACATGCAAGGCAATACCCAGGGAGCCAGCACGATGGCCAAACCAAATGTCCTGAACTTTTCCGAACGCCTGGCCGAATGGGCCACGCAGGACGATCTTGGCGTCGGCCAGCACGTGCGGGATCAGGCCCGTTTCACGCTCATCGACACCATTTCCTGCATGGTCCTCGGCGCCGGTGAGCGGCAAGCTGTGGCGGCTTCGGACGCCATGCTCTTCGGCCTGCGCCAGGGATCCGTTCTGCCTGTCGGCGGCGGCGACATGCTGTCGATCACCGGGGCTGCGCTGGCCAATGGTGCCCGCGCCGCGGCGCTTGATTTTGACGACTATGAACTCTCCGGATCCAGCCACGCCAGCGCACCGGTCCTCAGCGCCCTGCTGAGCCTCGCGCACAAGGTGCCGATGACCATCGACCAGATCAGCGACGCCTGGATCGTGGGCTATGAAACCATCATCTGGATGGGCAAGGCGCTGGGGTACGGGCATTACGATGTCGGCTGGCACTCAACCTCCACCCTCGGCCCGATCGGAACCGCCGCAGCGGTCTCCAAGGCGCTTGGCCTGTCTTCGCGCCAGATGTCCAACGCCATGGCGCTGGCAGCCTCCTCCTCTTCGGGGCTGCTGACCCAGATCGGCTATGACGCCAAGGCCCTGCACACCGGGCTGGCAGCGGAAGCCGGGATGCGCGCGGCACTGCTGGGCCGCGCCGACGCGACCGGCAATTGCAACCTGTGGGATTCGGAGTATGGCTTCACCAAAGTCTACGGCACGCCTGAATCCATCGGCTTCCGGGAGATGATGAAGACCATGGAGCTGGGGCAGGCCGTCAACCAATACCCGGTCGTGCGCAAACTCTGGCCCAGCTGCGCCTACACCCAGCGCCCCATTCAGGGTGCTATCGCGCTCAGCCGCCAGATCCAGCGGATGAGCGATGTGGCCTCGGTCACCGTCCGCATGCCTGCCCCCTTCCACCGGGTCGCCGGCTTTGGCGTGCCCGGCAATGATGCCGAGGCCCGGTTCTCTGTCCGCTACTGCATTGCAACCGGCCTGCTGGAAGGCCGCGTCACCCCCGCCGACTTCGGCCCCGAAGGGTTCCGAAACCCGGAGCGCCGCGCGCTGGCAGGATCCATCAAACTGGACCTCTATGATCTTCCCAAGGGCGACAGCGGCGATATCGGCCCGGGCACGCCTGAGAAGATCACAGTCGAGCTGGACAGCGGACGGGTGATCGAAGAAGAGATGACCTTTGTGCCCGGCGGCGCATCCCTTCCGATGAGCGACAGCGACCTGATGGAGAAAGTTACCGCCTGCGGCTGCTCGGTCGCGCTGGCCGAAGCCTACCTGGAGGCTGATGGCAGCACGGCTTTGATGGACACCGGGCTGCTGCATCAGATGTCACCTGCGTTTGCGGCAGCAGCCGAATGACCCCGCTGGCGCTCAGATCCCTTCTCTACGTCCCGGCACATGTAGAGAAACTCGCCCCTAAGGCAGCAGCCACCGATGCGGATGCGGTTGTCCTCGATTTGGAAGACGCCGTTCCCCTGCCGCAAAAGGCGCAGGCCCGCCAAATGCTGCCGGCTGCATGCAGCCTGCTTCAAAGTGCGCGAAAAACCGTTGCCGTCAGGGTTAACAATGACCCTGCGCTGCTTCAGGGTGACCTAGGCGCTGCAATTGCGGCAAAAGCGGATATCGTAATCCTTCCCAAGGTGGAAACGCCTGACTTTGTCCGGGAAAGCGCCGCTGCCATTGAGGACGGGCAAGGCAATGGACCAGTCCTGATTGCATTGATCGAAAGCCCGCGGGGCCTTTTAAACGCCCCGGCCATCGCTTCTGCACATCAGCGCCTGACAGCACTGAACCTCGGCACAGAGGACTTCTGCCTGGAAATGGGAATGACCCCGGAATGGGACACTCTCGTGAACCCGAGCCAGCAGATTGTGACCGCTGCCCGGGCGGCTGGAATTGTCCCTCTAGGTTATGCCGGCAGTATCGCTGAAATCCGGGACGCCGATGCCTTCAGCAAGACAGCACAGCGGTCTGCCAGGCTGGGATTTGAGGGCGGCTTTGCCATCCACCCCAGTCAGATTGCCCCGCTCAATAAGGCTTTCTCGCCTGACGATGCCGAAATCGCGAACGCCGCACGCATTGTTCAGGCCTATGACAAGGCAACTGAACAAGGACTTGGCGCGGCCTCTCTGGACGGGAAGATGATTGATCTGCCCGTCGTCGGCAGGGCCCGAAGGGTTATTGCAAAGGCGCAGAGCGCCAGCTGCTGAACCACGCCCGGCTCTCGAACCGGCAACATTGGCCACAGCGCCTTTTGCACTATGGCAATGGGTTTTCTTTCGTAAGCGTCCGGTCTGCCCGCACTGCCGAAGCTGGTTAGTGACGGATAATTCCATTAGCGAACAAGTGGACATTATCGGGGTTGGGCATGGCGAAGCGGCGCCGGATGCCGGGGCGCGGATCGAGGTGGAGCTTGCCAGCGGCCACCGCCCGAAGGTTCAGGGCGGCTTTGATCGCGATGCCCTCGCCGCTTTGATCCGGACGCTTTTGACGTGATCCCGGTTCCGGCAAACACAAAGGGTTTGGCTGGCGGCCGGGGTCACGGACATGCGTAAGGGGTTTGGCGGCCTTGGCCGAGAAGGTCCTCGCCGAAGATCCGTTCTGCGGGCATCTGTTTGTCTTTCGCGGACGGCGCGGGGATCTGCTGAAGGTCATCTGGTGGATGGCCAAGAGGCATGCCTATTTTCCAAGCGGTTGGAACGGGGCCGGTTCGTCTGGCCTGCAGCCAAAGACGGCAAAATCCGCCTGACGCCCGCCCAGTTGTCGACGCTGCTGGAAGGGATTGACTGGCGATTGCCGCAGGAGACCTGGAAATCGCTGACTGCCGGGAATGATCCCGCGCTTGCAGAGCCGTAGGAGCCCATTCCGCCATCGCCGGGGTATGTTCCCGCCGATGCTGGACGCACCCGAAACATTGCCTTCCGATCCCGGCCAACTCCGCGAGACAGCGGAAGGTTTGCTTGATCTTGTGAAGGCGCAGGCATTGAAGATCGCCAAGCTGGAACACCGGCTTGCGGGGCATAACCGGCACCGGTTCGGATCGAAGTCGGAAAGCCTGGATCAGCTTCAGCTCCGTCTGGAGGAAGAAGAAACAGCGGCAGCGCCGGTTGTAGGCGAAGATGCTCCTGACATTGATGCCGAAGGGCAGAAGGCCAAACCTAAGGGCAGACCGCTGCCGCCCGAACTGCCCCGGATTGATCAGGTGCTGACGCCCGGCGACGCCTGCACGTGCGGCGGCCGGCTGCGGGTCATTGCGGAATGTTTGACGTCAGCACCTACCGGACAGATTTAGGGGTTTGAGCAACGGAGGATTT
>CAJXHQ010000101.1 GCA_913054485.1 uncultured Paracoccaceae bacterium | reverse complement strand
AAAGCACCGGAATTGCGCGGCTCCGGTATCGGCGGCGCGCGCGTGGCAGCGGCAGTGCATGTTTACTACCCGGATCTCTGGCCCGAGCTGCGGGACGCTCTGGCCCGGTCAGGGGTGGAGTTTGATCTTTACGTGACCCTGACACATGCCGCGGACGGCACGCGCGAATTGCAAGCCCGTATCGAGGAGGACTGGCCCGGAGCACGGGTTGTGGTGATGCCGAACAAGGGCCGGGATATCCTGCCGTTCCTGCACCTGGTCAACAGCGGCTGGCTGGATGGATATGAGGCGGTGTGCAAGTTGCACACCAAGAAATCACTGCACCGGGAGGACGGCGACCGCTGGCGGAAGCATCTGGTCAGCGGCATCCTGCCCGGCCCGCAAACCCCGGCGCTGCTGGCCGGCTTCCTGGCAGACCCGGAGGCCGGCGTCTGGGTCGCCGACGGGCAGCTCTATGAGGGAGAGGACTGGTGGGGCAGCAATTTCCCTGCTGCGCGGGATCTTCTGTCCCGGATCGAACTGGCACCGGAGGCTGACAGTCTCACCTTTCCGGCGGGGTCCATGTATTGGCTGAAGCCGGGGCTTCTGACGATGCTGCGCGGCTTGCAACTGCGCTGTGAAAACTTTCCGGCAGAAACCGGCCAGACCGATGGAACCCCCGCCCATGCGGCAGAACGCGCCATCGGCCGCATCTGTGAAGCGGCCGGGCTTGCCATGCGCCAGACATCAGAAATCGCTCCGCCCGCAGACCCGGTGTCATGCCATCCCGGTTTTGTCTCGGCCTTCTACCTGCCCCAGTTTCATCCGATCCCGGAAAATGACCTCTGGTGGGGGGAGGGGTTCACAGAATGGGCCTCTGCCAGCAGTGCCCGGCCGCAATTTGCCGGGCATGCCCAGCCGGCGCGGCCCGGGGCGCTTGGGTATTATGATTTGCGCCTGCCCGAGGTCATGGGCCGTCAGGCGGAACTGGCAAAAGCGCATGGGGTGGATGCCTTTTGCGTCTACCATTACTGGTTCGGCGGCAAACGCTTGCTGAATAGGCCGGTGGACAACCTGATTGAGCGGCCCGACATCGAATTTCCCTTCTACCTGTGCTGGGCCAATGAAAGCTGGCGGCGCAATTGGGACGGGCTGACCGGAGAGGTCCTGGCCGCCCAGGACTACCGCCCAGGCTTCGCGGCAGATCTGGCAGAGAGCCTGCTGCCCTATTTCCGTGATCCCCGCTACCAGCGCCCGGACGGCACGCGTCCGCGCTTTGTGATCTACCGTCCCGAGGACATGCCGGACCCGGCCGCCGCGGTGGCGCAGATGCGCGCCGCCTGGCGTGCCGCCGGGGTCGGCGAGGTGGAGCTGGGCGCGGTCCTGTTCCATACCGAAGGCAGGAGCGCGGTTGCGGCAGACCTGTTTGATTTCTGGGTTGAAATGCCGCCGCACGGGCTGATGGACGCAGACTCGGACTACCTGTTTGGCGGCAAGGACGGCAATTGCATGCCGGTCGGAGTCTCGCCGGGGTTTCAGGGGCTGATCTACAGCTATGACGGCCTGCGCGCCCGCAGTATTGCGCCGGAGTATACCGGGGCTTTGCCGGCCAATACGATTGCCGGCATCATGCCCAGCTGGGACAACACCGCCCGACGCGGCCGAGGGGCGCATATGGCCTATGGCGCCAATCCGGCAACTTTTGAACTGTGGCTACGCGATGTGCTGCAAAAGCGTCTTGCCGGATCTTATCGACAGGAACTGTTTATCAATTCCTGGAATGAATGGGCTGAAAAGGCGATGCTGGAACCCAGCCAGCAATATCACGGCGCCTATCTGGATGCGCTGAAACGCTGCTTATGAGAGAGCCGGAGCGGATCAAACACCCCCCGAAGGTCACTGTACTGCTGGCCATCTTCAATGGCGGCACCGCGCTGCAGACCCAACTCGACAGCTATCTGCAACAAGACCTGAAGCCGCATCTGGTGCTGGCTTCGGATGATGGCAGCTGCGATGGCAGCACAGACTGCTTCGATCTCTTTGCACAGCGCGCCCGCACCGCAGGGATTGCCTGTCAGCAGTTTCAGGGGCCGCAACGCGGCGGGACCGCGAATTTTCTCCACCTTCTGGCCCAGGCCGATACCTCCAGCGACTATGTGGCCTTGTCGGACCAAGATGACGTCTGGCTACCGGACAAGCTCGAGGCCGCCACCCAGATGCTGGCCCCACACGCTGCCGGACCTGCGCTGCTGGGCAGCCGCAGTTGGGAATGGGACAGTGAGTGCGACCACCGCCGCCTGTCGCGCCCAGTGCCTCCCCCCCATGACTTTCGCCACGCTTTGGTGCAGAATTTTGCAGGCGGCAATACCATGGTGCTGAACCGCGCCGCGCTGGTGCTGATCCAGCGAGCCCTGCCCCGTATAAAAGATGCCGCGGTACATGACTGGTGGCTCTATCAACTGATCTCAGGCGCCGGCGGCACCGTGCTGCTGGATCCAACCCCGCGACTTCTGTATCGCCAGCATGGCGGCAACCAGATCGGGGCCAACAGCTCTCTGCGTTCAAAATTGCGCCGCTTTGGTGCCATGTTGAACGGAACCTATCGGCACTGGAATGACCTAAATATCGCTGCATTAGAGCCAAATATAGGGCTCCTGACTCCCGACTCCCAAAACATTCTGACCCGCTTTATCCGCGAACGTCAGGGCCCGCTGCGCCGCCGCCTGAACATGCTGCGCCAAACCGGGCTGCACCGCAAAGGCGCGCTCAATCAGGCCAGCCTCTGGCTGGCGGCGTTGCTCAATAAGCTCTGAGGCTTTAGCCGCCGCGGCGGAAAATATTGCCGATGGTCTGGAATACCAGATCAAAGTCATAACACATGCTTTGGTGACGTTGATAAATCAGGTCCAGTCGCGCCTTGCGGGGCACGCAATGGCGGGAATAGGCCTGATCTGTTTCCTCAGCGCTGGTGCAACGCGCCAACAGCGCCGCCTCGTGGCGGTGATAGGCGATCGAAGCCAGCCCGGTGACACCGGGGCGGCTTTGCAGCACCCGGGCATATATTTCTGGGTGGCGACAGACATATTTGCGCAGCGGTGGGCGCGGGCCAACAAAACTGAGATCGCCTTTGAGGATATTGTAGAGTTGGGGGAACTCATCCAGTCGGCGGCGGCGCAGCCAGGCACCAATGGGCGTGATCCGCACCGTCTTGTCGCCGCCCGAGACCCCGGCATCGCTGTCGACCACCGTCATGGTGCGCAGCTTCCACAGGTTGAATGGCTGATCCACGCCTTTCATGCGCTCGGCAACATAGAACAGTGGGCGGCCCTGTTTCAGCAGCAGCCAGACCAGCAGGGCCAGCAGGATTGGTCCTAACACCAGCACCAGAAGGCTGGCAAAGAACAGATCAAAAACTCTCTTGCGCCAGGTCATACCTGCTCCTGCTTCTCCGTCATATGTGGCTCTAACTTGCGCCATTGCCGCACCATGTCTGCGGCGTTCGCCTCGGGCATTTGCACCAAATTCTGCAACAGGCCAGTGTCCAGTTCCACGCTGGAGATCGCATTGCTAGGGGCTGCACGGGTGGTCCAGTCCAGCCCGGCGGCATCCAGCAGCGAGCCCATCTCAATCAATCCCGGCTGCGCCAGATTGATCACCTCTGGCAACTTCGGCAGTGCCAGTAAGGTCCCCAGAACCTGCGCCAAAGTGCGGACCCCGATATAGCTGCGCGCCGGTGTCGCACCATCCCAAAATTGATCCAGTTGAAACCCGGGTTGCCAGCCGCCCAGGATCGCGTCCAACCCGGCGATATTGCCAATCCGCAACATGCAGAGTTGCACTCCGATATCAACCGCCAGCGCCGCGCTGCGCTGCTCCATCTCAAGCTTAGATCGGCCATAATCATTGGCCGGGCACAACACTGTGGTCTCATCCAGCTGCCCAGGTTGATTGCCGTATACGGCAGCTGAGGAACATAAGATGACCCGACCACCTGGCTCAGTTGCCCGCAACGCCGCCGCAGCCAGACGCCAGTTGTCATCCACCCCCCCGCGCCCTGGTATCCCCCCAGCTAGACAAAGAATTTGCCGCCCCATTGCGGCCTGGGCCAATTTTTCGGGATTCTTCAAGGGGTCAAGAACAGTCCTATAATCCGCTTGAGCCAGTCCAATCAATGCACGACCCTGCCACAGCAATCGCGCCGCAACCGCGGGCTGCTTCCAGCTGTATTGCAATAGCCGCCCGATGCGACCTGTTGCACCCAAAACCAATGTGTCGGGAAACGGCATGTAAATCCTTGTACCTGTTGACGACCTGTCTGATGCCAGTATCTTGCGGGGAGCAAAAATCAAGACGTTTCCTGGCAGGCTCTTCCATGCGCATCATCTTACCCCTTCTTGCAGCAGCAAGCCTGGCTCTTCTGCCAAGCGCTTGTAGTCGCGGTCGCCTGCCCGGCGGTGCCCCGGTCAGCGAAGAGATCATAACCTCAGCTGCCGATGCCGATGCTGAGTTTGCGCTTTATGCTGTCAATCGCGCCTTTCTGCCCACGGTGGCGCAGTGGCCGCCCACCGGCAAGCAGGAAAACCTGCGCTGGATCCACACCAGCAACGGGGCTCGCACCCAGATCATCCAACCCGGCGATACCCTGACCCTGCGGATTTGGGACAGTAACGACAATTCGCTGCTGACTGGCCTAGATCAAAAAATGGTCCAGTTACAGGCCGTCAAAGTCGCCGCCAATGGCACTGTCTTCATGCCCTATGTGGGTAATGTGAATGTGCTGGGGCTGACCCCGGATCTGGCCCGGGAAACCCTGCAAAGCGAGCTTGAAACCATTGTGCCCTCAGCGCAGCTGCAGCTTGATATGAGCGAAGGGCGCAACAATTCGGTGGATCTGGTCAATGGCGTGCTGACCCCTGGCACCTATCCGATGCCGGATCGCAATTATACCGTGATGGGGCTGATTTCAGCCGGCGGCGGTATCAGCCTGTCGCTCAACAACCCTCAGATTCGGCTGGTGCGCGGTGGTTCCATCTATGGCACCTCGGTGGACCGGCTGCTGGATGATCCCCACTTCGACACCCTGCTGCGCGGTGGCGACCGGGTCTTTGTCGAAGAGGACGAACGTTATTTCCTGTCCTTTGGCGCTGCGGGCCAAGAGGCGCTGCATATCTTTACCAAAGACAAGGTCTCGGCGATGGATGCAGTGTCGATCATGGGCGGGCTGCAGGACAACAAGGCCGACCCCAAAGGCCTGCTGGTGCTGCGCGAATATGCGCCTTCGGCAGTGGCTGCCGGGCAGCGCGGACCGCGCCAAACCCGGGTGGTGTTTTCTCTGGACCTGACCTCGGCAGACGGAATTTTTTCGGCCCGCAAGTTTCAGATCAACCCCGATGATCTGGTCATGGCCACGGAATCGCCAATCAATGATGTGCTGACTGTATCCAATATCGTCGGCAACTTTGTTGGTGTCTTCAACACCACCAGCAATATCTTCAACTGATCCCCTGCATCACATGCTGATCTGTTTGTCCGCTGGCACCAGACTGTTGATCCGCGCAATATGGTCCGGCAGACAGTGGTTTAGGAAATCATAGTGTTCCACCACATGCTGCCGCGCCGCCTGCCCCAGATGGGCAAAGTCCTGCGGATTGGCCAGGACATCAATCACCTGATCTGCCAGCGCCAATGGGTCAAAGAAATCCACCAGCAATCCTGTTTTGCCATGGGTCACCGCCTCGCGCACCGGCGCCACATCCGAGGCCACCACCGTGGCCTGCATTGACATCGCCTCGAGCAGCGACCAGCTCAGCACAAAGGGCATGGTCAGATAGATATGGCAGCGGCTGAGCTGGATGATCTCGCAAAATTTCTCGTAGGGCACCCGGCCCAGGAAATGCACCCGGTCCCAGTCCAGATCCGCCCCCACCTCGGCCTCCATCTCACCACGCAAGCCGCCCTCATGCCCGCTTTTGCGGCCATATGAGGTTTCGCTGCCACCGATGATCAGTACCCGCGCCTTAGGCCGCTCGGCGAGGATCTTGGGCAGCGCGCGCATAAAGACGTGAAAACCGCGGGTGCGTTCCAGATTGCGCGCCATATAGGTGAACACCTCGTCACCACGGCTCAGCGGTTGGCGCAACCTGCCCAGTCCCAGTTGCACATCGGGGTTAGATTTTAGCAGATCGGTACGAATGCCGTCATGACAGGTATAGAATTTTGAGTGAAAGCTCTCGGGAAAACACTGTTTCTGCCATTGGGTTGGCACATGGCCCAGGTCCACACAGTGCAGATTGGCAAAGGGCACCGCATTACGCCCATGTAGCAGAAACGGCGAATGCGGGCTGACCTTTTCCTCGGGGTCAAACGCCACCGGCCCGCCCTTTGACAGATAGAAATATTCAAAGAAACCCAGCACCGGCACATCCGGCCAGATCTGCTTCATGAACAGCAATTCGCCCCAGCCGGTATGGCCAAGGATGATATCTGGCTTGAAGCCCTCGTCATGCTCCAGTTTCTGCGCCGCCAGTGCCGCACCATAGCCCGCGCCTGTGGCCTCTTCCCAGGTTTTTGACAACCCATAGGCATCAGGCGCGGGGCGATGATGCGGTGTGTAGACCCGGGTCTGCACACCTGGAATTTGCGGTGCGTTCTGGCGCTGGGTCAGAAACACAATTTCATGATCCCCCCGGGCCGCCAGCCACTGGATCAGCTCGCGGTATTGCCCCGGCATATTCTGATGCACAAACAGAAATTTCATGGCCCCGCCCCCGCAGTGTTAGGTGAGCAACCCCGCCAGATAAGCGCCATAGCCATTCTTGCGAAACAGTTCGGCGCGCGCCGCCAGATCATCACGACTGATCCATCCCTGCTCAAAGGCGATCTCTTCCAAACAACCAGTCTGCAGCCCCTGACGTTTTTCCAACGTACGGACAAAATTGCCCGCATCCAGCAGACTGCCATGGGTACCGGTGTCCAGCCAAGCATAGCCCCGCCCCATAGTTTCCACCCGCAGCGCGCACTCGTCCAGATACATCTGCAACAGATCGGTAATTTCCAGCTCGCCGCGCGGGCTTGGCTGCACCTGACGCGCCCGCGTGGGCGCCGTGCCATCCAGAAAATACAATCCGGTCACCGCATAGTTCGACGGCGGCACCTCGGGCTTCTCAATAATCTGACGCGCCTTGCCGTCATCGTCGAAATCCACCACGCCATATCGTTCGGGATCCGCCACGTGATAGCCAAACACAGTGCCGCCACTGGGCTGCGCATCCGCTGCGGCCAGCACCTCGGACAACCCGTGACCAAAGAAGATATTGTCGCCCAGCACCAGGGCTGAGGGTGCACCATCCAGAAATTCTTCGGCCAGGATATAGGCCTGGGCCAGCCCATCGGGACTGGGTTGCACCACATAGGTAAGTGAGATGCCCCACTGGCTGCCATCGCCCAGGGTGCGCTGAAATTGCGCCTGATCCTGAGGTGTGGTGATCATGCAGATCTCGCGGATCCCGGCCAGCATCAGCACCGAGATCGGGTAAAAGATCATCGGTTTGTCATAGATCGGCAGCAGTTGTTTGCTGACCCCCATGGTGATCGGATACAGCCGGGTGCCGGATCCCCCGGCCAGAATAATACCTTTTCGTGCCGTCATCTGCGGCCTCCTAAATCTTTCAAAATATCATTTAGCCCCAACCGCCAATCCGGCTGGGAAATATCAAAAACAGTTTCTAACAAAGCGCAATCCATCCGAGAATTCAGTGGTCGCTGCGCCGGGGTGGGATAGTCGGCGCTGGCAATATCCGTCACCATGCATTCTATATCCGCTTGGGCAAAAATCTCGCGGGCAAAATCGGCCCAGCTGCACATCGGCGCGCCTGCAAAATGATAGGTGCCCGATTTACCCGGATCCTTGATCAACTGCTGCGCCATCTGCACACAGGCCGTCGCAATATCCCGCGCCGGGGTTGGGCCGCCAATCTGATCCGCCACAATGCTCAGCGCATCGCGATCTCCCCCCAGCCGCAGCATGGTTTTGACAAAGTTGTTGCCATGGGCCGACACCACCCAAGAGGTGCGCAGAATGGCAAAAGCACCACCCGCCGCCACGATCTTCTGTTCCCCCGCCAGCTTAGAGCGCCCATAGGCCCCCAGTGGACCGGTAGCATCTCCGGGTTTCCAGGGCTGGGTTCCGCTCCCATCAAACACATAATCCGTTGAGATAGAGACAAAAGGAATACCCAGATCAGCGCAGGTCCGCGCCATGGCACCGGGGGCCTCCCCATTGATTACGGTGGCGCTGGCCTCGTCCTCTTCTGCCTTGTCCACCGCAGTATAGGCGGCGGCGTTGATCACCGCCACGGGCTGTGCGCTCCGAATGGTGGCGGCACAGGCGGCAGGGTCAGACAGATCCGCCTCTGCCCGCGACAGGCAAGTCACCGCGTCAAACGCTGCCAACTCTTGCGCCACCTGCCCCGTTTTTCCAAAGACAAGGAGTGTCATGCCTTCACCCCCAGACGCTCCCCCACCCCATCGCGATCCTGCAGGGCCCGCCACCAGCTCTCGTTGTCGAGATACCACTGCACCGTCTTCTCCAGACCTTCTTCGACGGTCACGGAAGGGC
>CAJXHQ010000100.1 GCA_913054485.1 uncultured Paracoccaceae bacterium | reverse complement strand
CGAGTCCTCTCCTGGGCACCATATCCCCCTATAGTCAAACAACCGCCGCCGGCAGCAGCAGACGTTGAGTTTGCCGCGCAAAACCCCTATCTCCCGGACAAACGACCCGTGCGAGCGCCGAACCGAAGGGGATTGCCTTGGCAAACTATCTCTACAAAAACGACCTGCCGGACGGGCTCGACCTCGGACCGGCCGTTGCCATCGACTGCGAGACCATGGGGCTGAACCCGCACCGCGACCGGCTCTGCGTGGTGCAGATGTCCGGCGGCGACGGCAATGCCCATATCGTGCAGATCGAAAAAGGCCAGGCTGAAGCCCCGAACCTCTGCCGCATGCTGGAAGATCCGGCGGTGGTGAAGCTGTTCCACTTCGGCCGTTTCGACATCGCCGCCATGTATCATGCTTTCGGCGCGCTGGCGGCCCCGGTCTATTGCACCAAGATCGCCAGCCGCCTGGTGCGCACCTATACCGACCGCCACGGCCTCCGGAATCTCACGCACGAACTGATCGGCGTGGATATCTCCAAGCAGCAGCAGATGAGCGACTGGGGCGCGGATGAGCTGACCCCGGCGCAGCTGGATTATGCCGCCTCGGATGTTCTCCACCTGCACCGCTTGCGTGCAGAACTGGACAGGCGTTTGGCCCGCGAAGGCCGCACCGGCATTGCCGAAGCCTGCTTCCGCTTCCTCCCCACCCGCGCCATCCTGGATCTCACCGGCTGGCCCGAAACGGATATCTTTGCCCACTCATGACCGATCACGAAAAATTCCTCGTCACCGCCCGCCAGGTGGCCACCGACGAAGCCCGCGCCCTGGATGCCCTGGCCGGCAGCTTTGATCACCGCTTTGCCGAAGCGGTGCAAATGATCCTGGACGCCACCGGCCGCGTCATCATCAGCGGCATCGGCAAGTCCGGCCATATCGGCCACAAGATCGCCGCCACCCTCGCCTCCACCGGCACGCCGGCCTATTTCGTGCACCCGGCCGAGGCCAGCCACGGTGATCTCGGCATGCTGTCCAAGGGCGACGTGGTGCTGGCAATCTCCAATTCCGGCGAGGCGCCCGAGGTGGTCAACCTGCTGACCTACACCCGCCGCTTCGGCATCCCGCTCATCGGACTCTCCAGCAAGATGGAAAGCACTCTGATGACCCAGGCCGACGTGCACCTGCAGATCCCCGCCATGGGCGAGGCCTGCGGCTTCGGCATGGTGCCCTCGATCTCGACCACGCTGACCCTGGCGATGGGCGACGCGCTGGCGATCGCACTGATGAAACACCGCGATTTCCGCCCCGAGAACTTCCGCGACTTCCATCCCGGCGGCAAGCTTGGCGCGCAGCTGTCAAAAGTGCGCGACCTGATGCACAGCGATGATGCGCTACCGCTGGTTGCCGCGGATACGCCGATGGCGGATGTGCTGATCGAGATCAGCCAGAAGGGCTTTGGTGTTGCCGGTGTTGCGGATGCCGACGGCCGCCTGCAGGGCATCATCACCGACGGCGACCTGCGCCGCCACATGGACGGGCTGCTGGAGAAATCTGCTGCCAGCGTCATGACCGAGGGCCCCACCACCATCCCCCCTGGCGCCATGGCAGAAGAAGCAGTGGGCGTGATGAACCAGCGCAAGATCACCTGTCTCTTTGTGGTGGACCCTGAAAACGGCGGCAAGCCCGAAGGGCTGCTGCACATCCACGACTGCCTGCGCGCAGGCCTGGGCTGACCGGAGGGGCCCGGGATGGACGGCTATTCCCGCATCGTTTCCTGGCTGAAAGTGCTGCTGCCTCTGGCAGCCCTGGCGCTGCTGGGCACCCTGTTCCTGGTGGCGCGCAGCACGAAGGTGGACACCGCCATTCCCTTCGCCCGCACCGAAATCGAAGACCGTCTGCGCAATCAGCAAATGACCGGCGCTTACTTTTCCGGCACCACCCGCAACGGCGAGCAGCTGACCATCACCGCCCAGGCCGCCCGGCCCGGCAGCGGCGATGACACGCCGTCGGCCGAGGGGCTGCACGCCGAATTGCGCTCACACACCAGCGGTACGATCACCTTCACCTCGGACAGCGGCTCCTTGGATCCGGGCAATGACAGCGCCCGCTTCAGCGGCGATGTGGTGATTGCGTCGGACGCCGGGCTGACGGTGCGTTCCGGGCTGCTCGAAGCCGAGTTGAGCGGCCTCAGCGCACATAGCCCGGGCCCGGTACAAGCAGAGGGCGAAATCGGAAATTTGTCTGCAGGAAACATGCGCCTGGAAACCAAATTTCAAGGCGGCCCGATGCATATGCTATTCAATAACGGCGTTAAACTGGTATACGTTCCCACAAAAAGTGAAAGCCCGGACTAAAAGTGCCTCTTCTCCGCGTTGCCATAACAAGCCTTGCAATAACCCTGTGCCCCATTGCGGCGCTGGCGCAGGCAGGCATTGTGGCGTTCGGCGCGGCAGAGGCTGACCCCTCTTTGCCGGTGGAGGTGACCTCGGATGCGCTGGACGTCAGCCAGGCAGACGGAACCGCCGTCTTTCTCGGCAATGTGGTTGTTGTCCAGGGCGTCATGAAACTGGCCGCGGATCAGGTTCAGGTGGTTTACAAAACCGGACAAAGCGGCATCGACCGCCTGGAGGCCACCGGCAATGTGGTTCTGGTGAACGGCCCGGACGCGGCTGAGGCCGACAAGGCAGAATACACCATCGACAGCGGCACCATGGTCCTCACCGGAAACGTCCTGGTCAGCCAGCAAGGCAATACCGTGGCCTCGAACCGCCTGGTGGTGAACCTGACCAACGGCAGCGCGCAGATGGACGGCCGCGTGACCACGGTGCTGAACCCGGACGGTTCCAACTGATGGCCGCGCCCAAACTGACCGTGACCGAGGGGTCCTCGGGGCTGCACATCGAAAAACTGCGCAAGTCCTACAGCAAAAAAGTGGTCATCCGCGACGTCACCATGTCGCTGGGCCGCGGGGAAGTGGTAGCGCTGCTGGGCCCCAACGGCTCCGGCAAGACCACCAGTTTCTACGCCATTGCCGGGCTGGTCTTCCCCGAAGCCGGCACCGTCTCCATTGATGGACGCAACGTCACAACATTGCCAATGTACCGCCGCGCGCGGCTCGGCATCGGCTATCTGCCGCAGGAAATGTCGATCTTCCGCGGCCTCTCGGTCGAGGACAATATCTCTGCCGTGCTCGATGTCACCGTCCGCCATGCGCACAAGCGGCGCGAGCGGCTGGAGGAATTGCTGTCCGATTTCTCCATCGAACACCTGCGCCGCGCGCCTGCCCTGGCGCTCTCGGGCGGGGAACGGCGCCGGGTAGAGATTGCCCGCTGCCTCGCCGCTGACCCGAAATACCTGCTCCTGGATGAACCCTTTGCCGGCGTTGATCCGATCTCGGTCGGCGATATCCGCCACCTGGTTGCAGATCTGAAGAAACGCGGTATCGGCGTGCTGATCACCGATCACAACGTGCGCGAAACCCTCGAAATCGTTGACCGCGCCTATATCCTGCACGACGGCCAGGTGCTGATGTCGGGCACGCCTGAAGAAGTGGTGGAGAATGAAAACGTCCGCCGCGTCTACCTGGGCGACAGTTTCCGGATTTCTTGAGCTTGCGCAAATTCCAGCCGAAAACGCCATGATTCCCATGGGAATTTGTCGCCTTTGCCATTGACTCTCCCCGGCTTCTGCCGTGGAATTGAGACATGGCAACAGCAAACGGCGACGCGAAAAAAGTCCCAGCCTTGATCGCAAGGCAAGACGCGCTGCAGCCCGGAGCTTTGCTGTTTTCCCCCATCAGACACTGCCCGCCCGCCGGGCTGTGCCCGGCTGCGGCCGTGTCTGATGGTTATGATGAAGGAGATACCATGCGTTACAAAATCAGCGGTAAGCAGATCGACATCGGCGAAGCCCTGCAGTTCCACGTGCAGACCGAGCTTGGCACTGTCGTCGCGAAATATGCTGAACGCCCGACCGACGCCAATGTCGTCTTTTCCAAGTCAGCGCATGAATACGTGTGTGAGACCACCGTGCACCTGTCCACCGGGCTGACCGCCCAGGCCAAGGCCCATGCCACCGAGATATACGCCGCCTTTGAGGGCTGCTGCGAAAAAATGGAAAAACAGCTGCGTCGCTATAAGCGCCGCCTGAAAGACCACCACAAGGACCGCAGCGAGCCGGTTGAAATCGCCGGTGCCAGCTCGTATAACCTCGCCTCTGACGAATCGCATGATGACGAGCCTGCCTCGCTGCAGCCGATCATCGTCGCGGAAATGGAAACCAAGATCCCGTCGCTGTCCGTTGGGGAAGCGGTCATGCAGATGGAACTGGCCGGTGCGCCAGTGCTTGTGTTCCGAAATGAAGGCAAAGACGGGCTGAATGTTGTGTACCGCCGCGACGATGGCAACATCGGGTGGATCGACCCGTAAGAACCAGTAACCAGCTGCCCCCCGCACGCGGGGGGCGCGAACGGAGCATGTTAATGGAGCTCAGCAAGATCCTTCGCCCCGGCGCTGTCCGGGTCGTGGCCTCGGCATCCAGCAAGAAACGCCTGTTTCAGGAAATCGCCGATCTCGCCGCCTCCGCCCGCGGGCTGGATCCGGACGCCACCCTCGAAGCCCTCCTGGACCGTGAGAGCCTCGGCCCCACCGGAGTCGGCCACGGGGTCGCGCTGCCGCATGCCCGCATGCCCGGCCTGGACGAGGTCGCCGGCTGTTTTGTCTTCCTGGAAAAACCGCTCGACTTCGGCGCCGTCGACCGCCAGCCGGTGGATCTGGTCTTCACCCTTTTCGCGCCCGAAGAGGCCGGCGTGGAGCATCTGAAAGCCCTGGCGCTGGTGTCGCGCACACTGCGCGAACAGAGCTTCTGCACCAAGCTGCGCGCCAACCCGGATGCGGCGACCCTCTACACCATCCTCACGGAATCGCAGAGCGTGCAGGCCGCCTGAGCCTGGTTTTCATCTTTTCCGAAGTACTCCGGGGGTCCGGGGGCCGGCTCCCGGTCCTTCACCCCGGTTTTGCAGCTTCGGCCCGGACTCAGCGCCAGGGGCCGAAGCCGAACATCTGATAGTCGCGCTGATACAGCTGTGCGATCTGCGCCTCCAGTTCCGCATCATAGATCTGATCCAGACTGTAAGGCACATCCGCCGCGGCCAGCGGCACCGCAGGCGGCGCGTGCCGCCCGGCTTTCTGCGCCAGGCGCGGCAGCTCCTGCAACATCTCATCCTCACGCAGCACCAGGTCCGGCGGCACAAAGTCGCCGAACCCCGCCAGGATCTGCGCCTGACTGGCCCAGGCCGCATCCACCCGCACCGGTGTCTGCCCGGCCAGATTGGCCTTCAGAAACTCAAGAAACGTGCCAAAGGCCGCCCGGTGATCTGCCAGGCTGTAATCGCCGTCCGGGCCATCTTTGGGGATCGCCAGCTTGAATTGGCGCCGCAGCTTATTGCGGATCTGCTTGTAGCACTGCGGCCCGAAGTCCAGGATATGGCGGCAGAACACGGCATGCGCCCGCGCCGCCGGGTGGCGCAGCACGGTAAAGCTGCGGTGGCCGGGGTTGGAGCGTTTCCACTGCCGCAGCTGCTTCTGGTTCATACCCCGGATCAGCCCCTCCGGCGCCACATGGTCCAGCGAGGCCAGCCAGGCGGCTGCTTCGGCCTCCGGCCCGCCCTTGACCGGCAGGTACAGAAGCGGCGTCACCACCCCAGCCAGATAAGAGGGCACCGCCGGGCCGCGGCGCGGCTCAAAATTCGGGGTGCGGGTCAGGTTGAACCGGTCCAGCCCGGACAGCGCGCGGGCCATCTCGGACGGGTTGGCGACCTTGGCACTCACCGGCTCCGGGTTCTGCCGCTTCAGGCTCCGGTCCAGCTCCTCCAGCTGTTCCTCCAGCCCCAGCCAGCGCGCCAGCCCGTTCATCACCGCCACGTCCTGCAAGTCCTCATAGGCCACGTAGAAAGCCGTCTGGCCGCTCCGCTGCAGCCGGTTCATCAGCGTGACCTGGAAGGCCTGCAGCGCGTCCACGTGGGCGGTAAACTCTACCCCGTCAAACTCCGCCAGCGCCTCTTTGCGGCGTTTCACGTTTGTCAGCTTCCACTGCCCCGTCGCCTGGGCAATTTTCCAGGACACGTAGCTGTCCAGCGGGTTGCGGGTCAGGATGATCTTGGCGCAGCGCGGATCCTCCAGCATGGCATCCAGCACCCGCGGATCATGGTCGTGGAAGTAGCGGAAACCCGACAGGCTGCCCGGCTCCTCTTTCACTGCTGCAAGGAGCGCTGCAGGGTCGCTGTCCCGCGCGTGCAGGCTGATCCCGAGGATCTCTTCCCGGTTCGGGTAGCCGATGAAATGCGGATTGAAAGCCTCGCCATGGCAGGACAGCCCGTCAAACGCATTCAGATTGGTCTCCAGGAAATTGGACCCGGTGCGCATTTCTGCAAAGACGACAAAATAATCAAAGGGTTTGGACATGGGGATCATCGTACCAAATAGGGTTTTCGAGGCTGGGGCGGCATGTTGACAGGACCCTGTTCCACAGGAAAATCACCCATCAAATAGGGGTGCATGCCCTGGTTCTTGAGGTTTTGCAGAAACTGGCCGAACCCGTCCAGACCGACCATTGAGGGCGCCTCGGCCAGATGCTGATTGCGCAGCGCGCCGGTCTCTTCGAGGATGGTCTGGATCGGTTCCATCGGCGCCTCGATGAAATCTGCCATGCTCCAGATCCGCACCCGCGCCTTGGTCCATTGCGACCTGAGGGTTTCCAGCTGCTTGGCTTCCACCCGCTGCAGCCTGGCCGCTTCCTTGCGCAGATCCGCAAAGCTGCGGTTGGAGCGGAATAAGGGCACCGCCCAGGCCCCCGAGATCAGCGAGACCTGTGCATTCGGATCGCGCGCGACCAGCCAATTTACCTTCTGATTGTCACGCGGCCCAAACTGAAAACACTGGCGCTCGCCGCGGGTGTTCCAGATCAGGCTGGTCAGAAAGCCATCCGGATCATTGTCCCGGGTGACCGCATTGTCGCTCAGCGCGCCGTTGACCAGGCTGCCGCCGCCGGCAAATTCAGCCCGCTCCGGCGCAAACAGATGCCCATGCACCCGTGCGCCGGTGGCCTCCTCCAGCCACTCCTCGAAATTCTCGAACAGGTCGGAAAACCCCTGGAACACCGAATATGGCCCCGAGGTGACACCGTTCTCGGATCCCTGGCGCGGGAACCGGCTCTGCATATAGAGCCCGGCCCGCCCGCGGGTGCGCCGCTCCACCGCCTTGGAGAAGATCCGGTCGATCTTGCCGGGGTTCGGCTCGGTCCGTTTCATCGCGCCGGACTGATCGGTCAGGAAGGCCTGGTACAGCCGCCCGGCCCGCGGCCAGATCTTGCGCGCCACAAAACAATCCGACCGCCGCAAAAGCTGCAGGTGATCGTCGTAAAAGATATGCGGCTTGCCTTGGAAGTCGAACTTGCTGAGCGTCAGCGAGCGGCTTTCGATATTGCTGGAATACTGCCGCGCCAGGGTCTGGAAATAGCTTTCGTCCGGGATCCAGACGCGGCGGAAGTAACGCTCGTAGCTCTCCCGCTCGGGGTCCTGCAGGATCGCCGACAGGGTCTGCCGGGTCAGGCACCACCACTGGCTGCCCATATGCGGCACCAGCCCGGCGGGGATGCGGCGGCGCACCTTCAGGCGGCGCTGCAGCTCGACATAGCCGTCAAACAAGCGCTTGTAGCGTTTCCAGGAGAAGGGGAAGCGCAGGGTAAACCGTTCCGCGCTTAGCCCCCCGACGGTCCAGGGCACATCCGCGGTGGTGGCGCTTTCGATGAAGTCAGTGCGCGGCCGCGCGGCAAGGTAGTCGATCAGCTCCTGTACCGGACGCAGCGGCAGGCAGGAGCCCGAGGCCAGATAGACGTGGCGCACACCGGGAAACTCTTCCAGCACCTGCTCGCTGGCGGACTGGGTGGCGGCGACGATCCCCCACATGCCCCATTCGCATTTGTGCCGCGCGCTGAACTGCACCAGCGGGTCATCTGCCAGCGCACGGGCAAAGCTGGCATAGGTTTTGCGGTCCACATTCCGGTCCACATGGATCACAACCGGGCAGCCGCCGGCGGTACAGTGGCTGGCCACCTGTTCGGCTCGGTCCAGAGCCGTATGCACCAGCATGATAATGCCGACCGTGCTCATGCCCAGTTCCCCTTGGACATCAGCCCCAGGATCTCCAGCTGGCGCCAATTGATGTATTTCTCGCTCCACTTGCACCACAGGTCGGGCTGCTGGCGCAGCGTCTCGGCATAGGCCTGGTATTCAACCGATCCTCTGTAATGCTCACCCCGGCTGATCTCCTCCTCGGCCTTGGCGGCCAAAGTGTCGAGAAACTTGGTGTGCAGCAGCGCGCCGCTGGCTTTTTCACCGCCGTCGGTCTCATAGACCTGGTTCAGCCCGCGGGGCAGCAGCATGTGGGTAGAGCCTACATAAGCATAGCGCCGGTCCCATTTGACCAGCGGCACCTTGTTCAGGGACGGCGCTTTTGCCGGCTCATCCGCAAAGAACACCCGGCGGCGCGGCCCGCCCTGGATCCACAGGTTGCTGTAAGCCTTGTTCTTCTTGACAGTGTAATTGCCGCTGTCGAACCAGCAGGCGATCT
>CAJXHQ010000099.1 GCA_913054485.1 uncultured Paracoccaceae bacterium | reverse complement strand
ATCACGGGTTTCATGCGCCTGGGCCAACGCCAGAGGCGAGCCACGGGTGCCGATTTTCAGCGGCGCGTCGGGGGAGGGCTTGGCATTTGTCATAAGTGCAGCATTATGCGGCGCAATGGCCAGTGGCAAGCCGCTGTGATTTGACATATTGCCGCCACACAACAGATAGGCCGGGACGAAGACGGAGACCCCTGATGACCAAGACGATATTGCGCGCTCTGGCGGGCGAGACCCTGCCGACCCCTCCAATCTGGATGATGCGCCAGGCGGGGCGCTATTTGCCCGAATACAAAGCCACCCGCGCCGAAGCCGGGGATTTTCTGTCGCTGTGCTATAACCCCGAACTGGCCACCGAGGTCACCCTGCAGCCGATCCGGCGCTACGGGTTTGATGCCGCGATCCTGTTTGCCGATATCCTGCTGGTGCCCCAGGCGCTGGGTGCGGATCTGTGGTTTGTGACCGGCGAAGGCCCGCGGCTGTCCACCATCACGACGCAGGCCGATTTCGACAAGCTGAAGCCGCTGGCAGACATCCACGAGACCCTGAACCCGGTTTATGAAACCGTGCGGATCCTGTCGCGCGAACTGCCGTCCGAGACCACGCTGATCGGTTTTGCCGGCGCGCCCTGGACCGTGGCGACCTATATGATCGCCGGGCGCGGCACGCCCGACCAAGGCCCGGCCCACGCCCTGCGCGAAGAAAGCAACGCCCTTTTTGAGGCGCTGTTGGACCGGATCACTGAGGCCACCATCGACTACCTGCTGATGCAGATCGAGGCCGGCGCCGAAGTGGTGAAGATTTTTGACAGCTGGGCCGGCTCGCTGAAGGGCGATGATTTCCGCAAATATGCGCTGGAGCCGGCGCGCAAGATCACTGCCGCCCTGAAAGCCAAGCACCCTTCGATCCCGGTCATTGGCTTCCCGCGCGAAGCCGGCGACGGTTACATCGGTTTTGCCAAGGCGACCGGCGTGGACTGCGTGGCGCTGGATAATTCGGTGTCGCCGGAGTGGGCCGCGGCCAATGTGCAGGTCGACGGCTGCGTGCAGGGCAACCTCGCCTCGCGCCACATGGTCACCGGCGGCCAGGAACTGGTGGACGAAACCCGCGCCATCGTGAAGGCTTTCTCCAACGGTCCGCATATCTTCAACCTGGGCCATGGCATCACGCCGGATGCGGATCCGGAGAACGTGCAGCTGATGATTGATACGGTGCGGAACGGCTGAAACGGCAGCCTGCGCTGATCTGCCCTTGGTTGCGCCGCCTTGCAGCGGCGCGCCATTTGCTGCATGGACAGCGCAAACCGCGGCCAATTGCGAGGGCACCATGGCAGATTATACAACAGCAGGCGCACGCCGCCGTGTGAAGAACACCCCGAAACACGGGCGCGACGGCATCCGCGGCGGCAAGCCGAACAAGGACGGCCGCACCACCAAGGAAGAGATGCTGGCCCGCATGAAGGTCGCCGCCGAGGCCCGCAAGGCGGACACGGACGAGGCCTGAGGCAGGCCTCCGCCCGATGAAATGTGATCCTGAAACCCGGTTCTGCCTTGCGGCGGGGCCGGGTTTTTTGCACCGTCTCGCAAATCTTTGAAGGAGGCTGAAATGGCCGCAGCATTTGACATCACCGAATTGGTTACCGCCCTGCGCGCCGCCGCCGCCGGGGAGAACGCAGCAAAAGCCGTCCGGGCCCTGCTGGAAGAGACCATGGCCGACCCGGCCCGCGTGGCGGCGGGCATGCCGGATTACCCGGAGAATGACATCATCTTCCACGAGGATGAGGCTGTCTCGATCTGGCATTGCCGCTTCATGCCGGGCACCACCGTGCCGGCCCATGACCACAAGATGTCTGCCGTGATCGGCGTCTATGCGGGGCGCGAGCGTAACGACTTTTTTCAAAGCGACGGCAAAGGCGGCTTGCAGCGCAGCAGCGCGACCGAGGTCAGCCCCGGCGACGTGCTCTCGATCGGGCCAAGCGCGATCCACTCTGTCTCCTGCATCAGCGACACGCCCTGCTGCGGCATCCACGTCTACCTGGGCAACCTGACAGATACCGAACGCTCGCTGTTCAACCCGGACACCGGCGAGGCGCTGGCTTTCACGATGGACAACTACGAGAAGCTGCAGCGCCCCGATCAGGGCTGAGCCGCAGCTCTGCATTGGCGCACAGGGCTCTGCGCAAAACGGGGCTGGCTGCTTCTGCCCGGCGTCGCTAACGTGGTGAACTGGACAGTTCACTTAACGCGCGGGGGCAGCATGGCGGCCATCCTATCCGTCAAGGATTTGAAAAAGACTTATGCCGGTGGCTTTGACGCGCTGAAAGGCGTCACGCTGGATATTGAAGAAGGCGAAATCATTGCCCTGCTGGGGCCGAATGGCGCGGGCAAGACAACGCTGATTTCGACCATTTGCGGCATTGTCTCCCCGACTTCGGGCAGCATCACCGTCGGCGGCCATGACGCGCAGTCCGCCTATCGCGACGCGCGCGCTCTGATCGGGCTGGTTCCGCAGGAGATCAATCTGGAGCCCTTTGCCAAGGTCTGGGACACAGTCCGCTATTCGCGCGGATTGTTCGGCCTGCCGCGGGACGATGCCTACCTCGAAGAGGTGCTGAAAAAGCTGTCGCTCTGGGAGAAGAAAGACAGCCGCATCATGCAGCTGTCCGGCGGCATGAAGCGCCGGGTGCTGATCGCCAAGGCGCTGAGCCACAGCCCGCGCATCCTCTTCCTTGATGAGCCAACCGCCGGTGTGGATGTGGAGCTGCGCAAGGACATGTGGGAAGTCGTCGCCCAGATGAAGGCCGAGGGCGTCACCATCATCCTCACCACCCATTACATCGAGGAGGCCGAGGCGATTGCCGACCGTGTGGGTGTGATCACCGGCGGTGAGCTGCTGCTGGTCGAGGATAAGGACAGCCTGATGGGGCGCATGGGCCAGAAGCAGCTGGAAGTGCAGCTGAGCCAGCCGGTTGACAGCCTGCCCGAAGCCCTGGCCGGTTATGACCTTGATCTGGTGAACGGCGGCGATGCGCTGCTGTATAAATATGATGCCCGGGCGGAACGCACCGGAATTACGGCACTGCTGAACGATGTCTCGGCGGCCGGACTGATGCTGGCGGATGTGCAGACGCGCCAGTCCAGTCTGGAGGATATCTTCGTGGGACTGGTGAAGGGAGATCAGCCATGAATTGGATCGCAGTCGGCGCCATCTACAACGCTGAAATGGCGCGCTTCTTCCGCACCCTGGCGCAGAGCTTCATCTCGCCGGTGATTTCCACCTCGCTCTACTTCGTGGTTTTCGGTGCCGCCATCGGCAGCCGCATTCAGGAGGTCGACGGGGTCAGCTACGGCGCCTTTATCGTGCCGGGACTGGTGATGCTGTCGGTTATCACGCAGGCGATTTCCAATGCCTCTTTCGGGATCTATTTCCCGAAATTCATCGGCAATTTTGACGAGCTGCTGTCGGCGCCGCTGAACTTTCTTGAAATTGTGCTGGGCTTTGTCGGGGCGGCGGCTACCAAGGCGCTGTTTATCGGCGTGGTGATCCTGGCCACGGCGGCGCTGTTTGTAGATCTGCAGATTGCGCATCCTTTGGCCATGCTGCTGTTCCTGGTGCTCACCTGTATCAGTTTTTCCCTGATGGGGTTCATCATCGGTATCTGGGCGGGAAATTTCGAGCAGCTGCAGCTAATCCCGCTGCTGGTGGTGACACCGCTGGTGTTCCTGGGCGGCTCCTTCTACTCGATTTCCATGCTGCCGCCGGTCTGGCAGGTGATCACGCTGTTTAACCCGGTGGTCTATCTGATCTCGGGCTTCCGCTGGGCTTTCTTCGAACATGCCGATGTGCCGGTGGGGCTGAGCCTGCTTGCGATTGGAGGCTTCACCATGATCTGCCTGGTGATCATCTGGCGGATCTTCAAAACCGGCTGGCGCATCCGCGCCTGACCGCGCGGCCCAAGCGCCGCGCACAAGAGTTTTTGAAAAACTCTTGCCAAGGATTTTGTAAAATCCTTGCACCTGGTGCCGCTGTTGCGCACAGGGCAGGGCGGCGTTGCAATTTTGCCCCCTTGAAGGCGGTTTTTTGTCGGAGGCGGCATTCGCTTGGGGCTGATACCTTGTTTCGGGCCACCCGGCATTCTACATCGGCGCAATGAAGCTGAACCTGCCTTTTATGAAAAAACCGCCGCTGGTGGCCGTGGTGCGCCTGACCGGGGCGATCGGCATGCCCGGCCGCGGTTCGCTGAGCGACGCAGCCCTGGCCCCGGTGCTCGAACGTGCTTTCAAGAAGGGCAAGCCTGCGGCAGTGGCGCTGCTGGTGAATTCGCCCGGCGGCTCGCCGGTGCAAAGCTCCCTGATCGGTGCCCGTATCCGGCGGCTGGCCGAGAAACATGAGGTTCCGGTCTACGCATTTGTTGAAGATGTGGCAGCCTCGGGCGGTTACTGGCTGGCAGCGGCAGCGGATGAGATCTGGGCCGATGACAGTTCGATCGTGGGATCCATCGGGGTGATCTCAGCGGGTTTCGGCGCCCATGTCTTCCTGGCCCGCCAGGGGGTCGAACGGCGGGTCTATACCGCGGGCAGGAACAAATCCATGCTCGACCCGTTCAGCCCCGAAAAGGACGAGGATGTGGAGCGCCTGAAGGGGCTGCTCAATGACATGCACGTCAACTTCATCACCCATGTGAAAGACCGGAGAGCCGGTAAGCTGGATGTGAAGGCTGATCTTTTCACCGGAGAGTTCTGGCTCGCCCGCAAGGCGGCCGCATTGGGGCTGATCGATGGTATCGCGCATCTGAAGCCGAAGATGCAGGAGGTCTTTGGCGACAAGACCCGCTTCAAACTATATGGCATGAAGAAGCCGCTGCTGAGCCGGATTGGCATGCAGGCCGCCGAAGAGGCGCTGGGCAGCATTGAGGAGCGTGCCGCCTATGCGCGCTTCGGGCTCTGACGTGATTTTCAAAATTGTCTCCCTCTTCCTGGTGGCGATGGCGGTGCTGGCGATGTTTGGCAAGCTGCGTTATCCGGGCCAGAAACGGCTGGACGCGGCGCGCTGCCCGACATGCGGGCGGTTCAGGAATGGCAAAGGGCCCTGCGCCTGCACGAAAGGAAACCGGGGCTGATGCTGATCATGCCGTGGCTGCTGTCCGGGCTCGGGCTTATCATTCTGCTGCTGGCAGGCGATGCGCTGGTGCGCGGCGCGGTGAACCTCAGCCTTCGCTTAGGTGTGCCTGCGCTGATCGTCAGCCTGACGATCGTGGCCTTTGGCACCTCGGCGCCTGAGCTGCTGACCGCGGTGCAGGCGGTGGAAGAAAACGCCGACGGTATTGCGCTGGGCAATGTGGTGGGGTCCAATACCGCCAATATCCTGCTTGTGCTGGGCATTCCGGCAATCCTGTCGCGGCTGCACACCAGTGAATGCGACACCCGCCGCAATTACGTCTACATGCTCATTGCCTCGGTGCTGTTCATCGCGCTGGCCGCCTGCGGCACCTTCACGTTCTGGTCGGGGCTGATCCTTCTGGCCGCGCTGTCCTATGTGCTGAGCAAGGCCTTCTGCGCCGCGCGCGACCACCGCCGCAACGGCGAGGACGACGACCTCGAAGAGATCGAGGAAGCCGATCCCAATATGCCGGGCTGGCGCATTGCGGTCTATCTTCTGCTGGGCCTTATCGGCCTGCCGCTGGGCGCGGATCTGCTGGTGGATAACGCTACCATTATTGCCCGCATGTACCACATCAGCGAGACCGTGATCGGGCTGACACTGGTGGCGATCGGCACCTCTCTGCCGGAACTGGCCACAACCGTGATGGCGGCGCTGCGGCGTCAGGCAGACGTGGCGCTGGGCAATGTGATCGGCTCCAACATGTTCAACCTGCTGGCCATCATCGGGCTTGCCACCTTTGTCGGCGACATCACGGTCGACCCGGCCTTCCTGCGTTATGACCTATGGGTGATGCTGGGGGCTTCGCTGCTGATCGTTCCCTTCGTATTCCTCAAGCAGGATATCACCCGCACCTGGGGCGTGGCACTGACAGCACTCTATGGTACCTACCTCCTGACCCTGTTGTAACCGGTTTCAGCGTCAGAAAATCCGGGGTCTCTGTGGCGTTCTCTGCGTGTGGAAAAGTTAACGCCCAGCGAAGTTGTGCACCTTCTCCATGGCTGTCATTAATTCGTTACCAAAGTGTCTTTGTTTTCAGTCGCTTGTAAGGCGTTGTGAATAATTTCATTTCATTCCAGTACGTTATCATGCTGCCTATTTTTTAATCATATGGCCGAAACCGCCATTTTTTAAGGGAAAAGCGGGGATAGCCCGGAGATATCTCCACAGTTATCCACAGGTTCCGTGGATTTGTTTTCCCTTGATCCAGACGCTTCAAGATTGCAGCCGCCGCCGGGGAATCATATCTCTGGTTCCATGACTTCAGAGACTGACGCCACGCCATCCGCACCGCCCACCGGATACACCGTAATCCAGGGCTACCTGCGCACGCTCGACAGCAGCCCCGGTGTCTACCGGATGCTGGATGCGCAGGCACGGGTGCTCTATGTGGGCAAGGCGCGGAACCTGAAGGCGCGGGTGTCGAACTACTCGCGCCCCGGCAATAGCCCGCGGATCGAGAAGATGATTGCGGCCACCGCTACGATGATGTTCCTGACCACAAGGACCGAAACCGAGGCGCTGCTGCTGGAGCAGAACCTGATCAAGCAGCTGAAGCCCAAGTACAACGTGCTGCTGCGTGACGACAAAAGCTTCCCCAATATCCTGGTTGCCAAGGACCACGCCTTTCCGCAGATCAAGAAACACCGCGGCGCGCGCAAACAGAAGGGCAGCTATTTCGGCCCCTTTGCCAGTGCCGGTGCGGTGAACCGGACGCTGAACCAGCTGCAAAAGGCCTTCCTGCTCAGAAACTGTTCGGATGCGATGTTCTCCAGCCGTACCCGGCCCTGCCTGCAGCACCAGATCAAACGCTGCACCGCGCCTTGCACCGGTGAAATCAGCGAGGCGGATTACGCCGCATCGGTGCGCGATGCAGAACGTTTCCTGTCGGGGCGCTCCACCAAGATCCAGGAGGAGCTGGCGGAGCAGATGATGCTGGCCTCGGAGGCGATGGAGTTTGAACGGGCCGCCGCCCTGCGCGACCGGATCAAGGCGCTGACACAGGTGCAGTCCTCGCAAGGCATCAACCCGCGCGGCGTGGCCGAGGCAGATGTGATCGCGCTGCATATGGATGGCGGCCAGGCCTGCGTGCAGGTCTTCTTCATCCGCGCCAATCAGAATTGGGGCAATCAGGATTTCTATCCGCGGGTGGATGTCGACAACTCCCCGGCCGAGGTCATGCAGGCCTTCATCGGCCAGTTCTACGGCTCAAAAGAACCGCCGCGCCAGCTGATCCTCTCCGATGCCATCGAGGACACTGCGCTGATGGAGGAGGCGCTTGGTGAAAAGGCCGGCCGCAAGGTCGAAATCCTTGTGCCTCAGCGCGGCGAAAAGGCCGAACTGGTCTCCGGCGCGCTGCGCAATGCGCGCGAAAGCCTGGCCCGCCGCATGGCCGAAAGCGCCACCCAGACCAGATTGCTGCGTGGCGTCGCGGAGGCATTTGGCCTGGGCAGCCCGCCGGCCCGGATCGAAGTCTACGACAACTCTCACATCCAGGGCGCCCACGCTGTGGGCGGCATGATTGTCGCGGGCCCCGAAGGGTTCATGAAAAACGCCTATCGCAAGTTCAACATCAAGGGGGACGAGCTGACGCCGGGCGATGACTTCGGGATGATGAAGGAGGTGCTGCACCGCCGCTTCTCGCGGCTGCAGAAAGAAGACCCGGAGCGCGAAAAAGGCCAGTGGCCGGATCTCCTGCTGATCGACGGCGGCGCCGGCCAGGTGAGCGCCGTGGCCGAAATCATGGCCGAACACGGCGTGCAGGACATCCCCATGGTGGGGGTTGCCAAAGGCGTCGACCGCGACCACGGCAAGGAGGAATTCCACCGCCAGGGCGCGCGCCCCTTCGCGCTGCAGCACAACGACCCGGTGCTCTATTATATCCAGCGCCTGCGCGACGAGGCGCACAGGTTTGCCATCGGCACCCACCGTGCCAAGCGGGCCAAGGCCGTTGGTGCCACGCCGCTGGATGAAATCCCTGGCGTCGGGGCGGGCCGCAAGCGCGCCCTGCTGAAGCATTTCGGCAGCGCCAAGGCCGTGAGCCGCGCCGATCTTCTGGACCTCAAAGCCGCCGATGGCATCTCGGCAGCCCTCGCCGAAAAGATCTACGACTTCTTCCACGGCCAGGACTGAGCCTGCAAACGCCCGGGTTTCATCTTTTCCCAAATACTCCCGCCGGAGGCATCTGCCCCGCCAGGGGCAGAAACCTGCCAAGCCCGCTTTCATCGCCGGCAGCGCCGGTATAATGTCCGCTCATGACATGGAATTTCCCCAATATCCTCACCGCCCTGCGGTTGCTGGCCGCCCCCGGTGTCGCCGTGATGTTTCTCTATTTTACCCGGCCCTACGCCGATTGGTTTGCGCTGCTGCTGTTTGTCACCGCGGCGGCCACCGACTGGTTCGACGGCTATCTGGCGCGGGCCTGGAAGCAGGAAACTAAGATGGGTGCGATGATGGATCCGATCGCCGACAAGGCGATGGTGGTTGTCGC
>CAJXHQ010000098.1 GCA_913054485.1 uncultured Paracoccaceae bacterium | reverse complement strand
TCATGCCGGTGCTGGCGCCTTCGGATGTGGGCGAATATCTGGAATACGGCGAATACGGCTTTGCCCTGTCGCGCTACTCGGGCACCTGGGTCGGCTTCAAGGCCGTCTCGGAAACGGTGGAAAGCGCGCGCTCGGTTCAGCTGCGCCCGGACCGTGCGTTCGACCTGCCCCAGCAGCCTGCCTACCCCGGCGGGCTGCACGTGCGCCGGGCTGACCTGCCGAGCCCGGAGATCGAGACCCGCATCCAGGCCAAGGTGAAAGCGGTGCGCGCCTTTGCCGAGGCCAACCCGATCGACAAGCGGGTCTACGATGTGGAGGACGCCACCTTCGGCTTTGTCACCACCGGCAAGGCGCATCTGGACCTGATGGAGGCTCTGCGGCTGTTGGGTCTGGATGAAGATGCCTGCCGCCGTCTGGGCATCGACATCTACAAGGTCGGCATGGTCTGGCCGCTGGCCCGGCGTAATGCGCTGCGCTTTGTGCATGGCAAGAAGGAGGTGCTGGTTGTCGAAGAAAAACGCGGCATCATCGAGAGCCAGTTCAAAGAATATTTCTACGATTGGCCCGGCAATAAGCCCGAAAAGATGGTCGGCAAATACGACAGCCACGGCGAGCCGCTGATCCCCTGGACAGGAGAGCTGAGCCCGCTGCAACTGGTGCCTGTTGTGGCCGCCCGTCTGGATGCCTTCTTCCCCGGGGAAGGCCTGCCCGCCAAGGCCCGCGCGCTGACCAATCAGCCGCCGCAGATCCTGAACGTCTCCGGTGCCTCCCGCACGCCTTACTTCTGCTCGGGCTGTCCCCACAATACCTCGACCAAAGTGCCCGACGGCAGCAAGGCCAATTCCGGCATCGGCTGCCACGTGATGGCGAGCTGGATGAACCGCGAGACCGCAGGCTATGCGCAGATGGGCGGCGAAGGGGTGCCCCATGTGGTGGCCTCGCAGTTCAACGGCGGCAAACATGTGTTTCAGAACCTCGGCGAAGGCACCTGGTACCACTCCGGCTCTCTGGCGATCCGCCAGGCCGTCGCGGCAGGGACAAATATTACCTACAAGATCCTCTACAATGACGCCGTTGCCATGACCGGCGGCCAGCCCGTGGACGGACCGGTCAGCGTGCAGGGCATCGCTCAGACCTGCCGTGCTGAAGGGGTGGAGCGGATTGCACTGGTCTCGGACGATATCCGCAAGTTCTCCCGCGGGGATTTCCCGGATGGCACCACGCTGCACGACCGGGCGGAGATGGACAGCGTGCAGCGCGAGCTGCGCGAAGTATCCGGCGTCTCGGTGCTGATCTACGAGCAGACCTGCGCCACCGAAAAGCGCCGCCGCCGCAAGCGCGGCAAACTGGACGACCCGAAGCGCTTCGTGATGATCAACGATCTGGTCTGCGAGGGCTGCGGCGATTGCTCGGTGGAAAGCAATTGCCTGAGCGTGGAGCCGAAGGAGACGCCCTTTGGACGCAAGCGCAAGATCAACCTCTCCTCCTGCAACAAGGATTATTCCTGCCTCAATGGTTTCTGCCCGAGCTTCGTGACCGTTGAGGGCGCTGAGCGGAAGAAGAAGCAGCCCAAGGGGCTGGACACGGCAACCCTGACCGAAGGCCTGCCGCTGCCGGACCTGAAGCCGCTGGATGCGCCTTATGACCTATTGGCCACCGGCGTCGGCGGTACCGGCGTTGTGACCGTCGGCGCGCTAATCACTATGGCGGCGCATCTGGAGGGCAAAGGCTCCAGCGTGCTGGATTTCACCGGATTTGCGCAGAAATTCGGCACCGTAATCAGTTACATCCGCCTCGCCCGCACGCCGGAGGCGGTGAACCAGGTGCGTATCGAGCAGGCCTCAGCAGACGCGGTAATCGCCTGCGATGTGGTGGTGAGTTCGGCCCCCAAGGCCTCTGTCCACTATAGCGCGGACACCAAAGTGGCACTGAACCGGGCGGAAATGCCCACCGGCGATCTGGTGCTGCACCGTGATGCGGATCTGAAGGCCGGCCCGCGCGAGGCGGCAATTTCGGCTGGTGTCGGCGCAGACAACCTGACCGGCTTCAACGCCAATGCAGCGGCGGAAACCTTGCTTGGGGACGCGGTTCTGGCCAACGTCATGATGCTGGGCTTTGCCTGGCAGCAGGGTCTGGTTCCAGTCAGCGCCGGCGCGCTGGATCAAGCCATCGTGCTGAACGGTGTGGCCATCGATAAAAACCGCCTCGCCTTTGCCATCGGCCGTGCCATGGCCGCCGCACCGGAGCGGCTGGCGGACCGCTACAGCGAGGCACCGGAGCCGGAAGAGACACTGGAACAGATCATTGCGCGCCGGGTCGCCTTCCTCACCGGCTATGAGGATGTGGCCTACGGCGAGGCCTACCGCACCCGGCTCAAAGCCTTTCGCACGGCCCTGCCGGTGATGGATGCCAGCAAACAGGAAGAACTGCTCACCGCGGCTGCCAGGAGCCTGTTCAAACTGATGGCCGTGAAGGATGAGTTCGAAGTGGCCCGCCTGCTGACCGGCGAGGGGTTCCGCCACCAGATCGCTGATGAATTCGGTGAGGATGCAAAGGTCACATACCACCTCGCCCCGCCCCTGCTGGCCCTGGGCAAGGATGCCCGCGGCCGGCCGCGCAAGCAGCAGTACGGGCCTTGGATCACCCCTGCCCTGCGCCTGCTGGCGCGCGGCAAACGGCTGCGCCGCAGCCGCCTCAATCCATTTGCGCACCACGCAGAAGCGCGAATGAACAAAACATTGAAAACCTGGTACGAAGACATTCTGACACGCGCCGAAAACAGCTACGCCGCTGAAGCGCACAGCCAATGGCTGGCAGCTTTGACAGCACCGATGGAGATCCGCGGCTACGGCCCGGTCCGTCTGGAAGCAGCGAAAAAGGTACAGTCAGAGACCGGCAACGCCTTGAACAGCCTCTGACGCGCTTCTTCTGTTCAAAAATATCCCCGCCGGAGGCCGCAAATTTCTTGCAGAAAGAAATTTGCCAAGGGAATTGCAATTCCCTTGCTGCGCCGCGCTGAAAGCGCGGTGCGCGGCCCAAGGGCCGCAGGGCATCTGTGATGCCCGCCCGGCGGGCGGGAGCGCGCCCGTCACATGGCCCAGTATCTGCGGCAGTAGTCTTCAAAATCGGCAAGCTCTGCTGGCTGCGGCGCAGCCCCGGTAAAGACCTGCAAGTAGCCGCCCACCTGCGTGAGCCGGAATTCATCGCCTTCATCCAGACCGGCCAGATCATAGCCGATCTGCTGGAAGTAAAGCACCTTGGCGCGGATCCCGGCCTCTGCCTCTGCAAACCCGTAGCGCGCAAACATTGCCGCCAGCGCCGCAACCCGCCGCTTGTCCGAGGCCTCCAGCCGCCTGCGCACATCGTCCGAGCGGCGCGCCCAGTCGCGCACTGCAAAATCCAGCGCGGTGTCGAACATGTCCGAATTGGTGGTGCAGCGGAACACGTTCAGAACGGCGCCGGTGATGGTCTCTGCCGGGGCTTCCGCCTGGGCCACAATAATGGCGGTGTTGGTCTCCTCCCACTGCTGCAACAGCGCGGCCAGCAGATCCTTGCGGGATTTGAAGTACCAGTAGAAGGAGGAGCGCGAGACCTCCATGCCCTCGGCGAGGGTGAGCACTTTTACACGCTCCACACCGTCGCGGATCAGCACTTCCATCGCCTGTTTCAGCCAATCCTCGCGGGTGACCTTTATATTGCCGGTCAGGGGCGCGGCATCCGGGTCGTCGCGGTGCAGAACGGGCTTCTGGCTCATGGGGTCCCTTTCCGGGGTCAGCTTTCGGGCGGCGCACCGCCTTCAGCCGTGCGTCTTTCAATGAAGTCGCGCAAAGCGGCGGCTTTGTCCAGATCCTGCGATGGGGCCTCAAACTGCGCCAGCCGCTGTTCCCAGATGCCGGTGGCCCGCGTGGTGGCGTCCTGGCTGCCGTTTTCCGTCCAGGCACCGATGTTAGACCAATCGGCCACAAGCGGCTCGTAAAACTGGGTCTGGTAACGCGCCATCGTATGCGCGGCCCCGAAGAAATGGCCCGAGGGCGGAACTTCGCGCAGTGCATCCAGCGCAATGTCGGCGTCCGTGGCAGGTGTGCCCGCGCAGAGCTCTGCCACCATCTGCAGCACTTCCAGATCGGTGATCAGCTTTTCATACGATACTGACAGCCCGCCTTCCAGCCAGCCGGCCGAATGGATCACCACCGAGGCCCCGGCCATCAGACAGCCCCAGAGGCCGAACTGGGTCTCGTTGGCGGCCTGGGCATCACCCAGATTGGCCGCGCTGCCGCCGGCACAGCGCCAGGGCAGACCGATGCGGCGCGCCAGCTGGCCTGCCACCAGCGAGGCGGTGAAGTGTTCAGGCGTGCCAAAGGCGGGCGCGCCGGATTTCATATCCACATTGGAGGTGAAAGTGCCGTAACACACCGGGGCGCCCGGCTTGGTGATCTGCGTGAGCGTGATCGCCGCCAGAGCCTCGGCGTGGGACAGCGTCATGGCGCCCGCCACTGTGACCGGTGCCATCGCGCCCATCAGGGTGAAGGGGGTGACAATAGAGACCTGGCCTGCGCGCGCAAAATCAATCAGCCCCTGCGCCATCGGCACGTCCAGTGTGCGCGGGGAGTTGGTGTTGATGATTGTGTAGCAGTGGCTTCCGGCGTGGAATTCGTCGTCCGACAGCCCGCGGAAATCGCGGATCATCTCAAAGCTTTCTTGCGTCTGCGGGGTGCCGCGGGAATAGACAAAGGGCACCTTGTCGCTTTGGGTCAGCATCACCTCGGTCATGGCGTAGTGGCGCAGGTGGATCGGCACGTCCTGCGGTTCCACCAGCGGCGGCTGCATATGCAGCACGTCAAAGGAATGGGTGAGCTGGATCAGCTCCTTGAAGTCCTGATAGGTGCCTGGCCGCCGTCCACGTTTGAGGTCGGTGGCATGCGGCGCGCCGGCCCCCGGCTGAAACACCAGATTACCCAGCTTCAGCTCGATATCCCGGTCCCGCGCGCCTGCAAGTACAGGGATCACGCGGGGGGCTGTCTCCAGCGCCGCCTCGACGATCTCGCGCCCGATCCAGACCATCTCGGCGGTGTCATCCACCTTTGCGCCGGCGGCTTTGAACAGACGCCGTGCCTCGGGCAGCAGCACCTTGATGCCGATATCCTCCAGCACCTCCAGTGCGGCCAGATGCAGCGCCTCGATCCGGTCTTCGGAGAAGGCGTTCATCTGCGGGAACGGGTTTTTCAGGTTGCGGTAGTCCACCTTGCGGACCTGGGCCGGTGCCTGCTGGCGGCTGCGGCGGCCGCGTCTTTCTGTCCTGCTCATGCGCGCATGGCCTTTCCTTCGGGGTCATGGGGGGAGGCGGCGATCACTCGGGCGGGCCGTTCGACGCCGACGATATGGACCGACAGCTCGGTGCCTTCCGCCGCCAGCTCCCGGTCCACCAGCGCCATGGCGAGCGATTTTCCCACCGTGTGGCCGTAGCCGCCCGAGGTCACAAAGCCCACGCGCGCACCGCCCTTCCAGATCGGTTCGTACCCTGAGGCATCGGCATCTGCCGCATCCACCTCCAGCGTCACCTGCACCTGTGCGGGGCCGTCGCTGTCCCGTTCAGCCAATGCCGCCGCCTTGCCGCGGAAGTCCTTGGACCAGTCGATCCAGCGGTCCATGCCGGTCATACCCGGCGTGTAGCCTTGGGTGAATTCCGCCGACCAGATGCCGAAGCTCTTCTCCAGACGCAGGCTCAGCATGGCGTTGAAGCCGAACTCGCGCAGGCCAAACTCCGCACCGGCCTGCAGCAGCATCCGGCGCAGGGCAGCGTGATCACCCATCCGGCAGTTGATCTCGTACCCCAACTCGCCGGTCACCGACATGCGCGCCACTTTGGCCCGGATCAGGCCGATGTCGAAGCGGCCGCAGCCCATGAAGGGCAGCGCGGCCACGTCCTGCTCGGCCAGTTTCCCGATCACCTTGCGGGCATTGGGACCGGCCAGCGCAAAGCCGGCCATCTCCTCGCCCAGATCACGCAAGCTCACGCCCTCTTCCATGTGATCCATAAACCATCGCATATGCCATTCGCGCAGGTAGTAGCTGCCCATGATCCACCAGGTTCCGTCGCCCCAGTTCAGCACGGTGAGGTCGCCTTTCAGTTTGCCGCCCTCCGACAGCATCGGCGCCAGCCGCGCCCGGCCCGGTTCCGGCAGTTTGGAGGCCATCATCCTGTCCAGCCAGGCCTCGGCATTGGGGCCGGAGACCTCGAACCGCGAGAAACCGGTGGTGTCCACAAGCCCGACATTTTCGCGCACGGATTTGCATTCATCAGCGACGATTTCGAACGCGTTGGAGCGTTTCAGCGAAGGGGTTTCCTCGAAGCCTTCCGGGGCGAAATACAGCGGCACTTCCAGATCCCAGCTGGTGCCCCATTTGCAGCCCGCCGCGGTCATCGCGTCATGCGCCGGCGCCATTTTGAGCGGCCGGCCCGCTGGCAGCTGCTCGTTCGGGTAGGTCATCACGAACCGGCGCGAATAAAACTGGCCGGTGGTCTCGCGGATGTAGCGCTTGTTCTGCGCGTAATCGCCATAGCGGGCCACATCCATGCCGTAGACATCCGCTTCCGGCTCGCCATGGATGATCCACTCGGCCAGCGATTTGCCGACACCGCCGCCCTGCAGGAAGCCCGCCATCACCGCGCAGGCGGTCCAATAGCCGGGCTTGCCCGGCACCGGGCCCACCAGCGGGTTGCCATCGGGTGAGAAGGTAAAGGCGCCGTTGACCCAGGTCTTGATGCCCACATCGTTGAGGCAGGGGTAACGCTGGAAGCCCAGCGTCAGCTCATTCTCAATGCGGCCCAGGTCCTCCTGCTGCAGCTCAAAGCCGTATTCCCAGGGCGCGCCGTCCTCCATCCAGTGATCGTGGTCCACCTCATAGATGCCGACCAGCATGCCCTTCTGGTCCTGGCGCATGTAGGTAAAGCCTTCCAGATCCACGGTCATCGGCAGCTCGCGGTCCAGTGCCGCCACCTCGGGGATGGAATCGGTGATCAGATAGTGGTGGTTCAGCGGCGCAACAGGCAGTTCGACACCGGCCATCCGCCCCACCTGCTTGGCCCAAAGCCCGGCGGCATTGACCACATGCTCGCATTCGATTGTGCCCTTCTCGGTCACCACCTGCCAGCCGTCGGCGGTCTGGTTCAGCTCCAGCACGCGGTTGTTCTCGATCACCTCGGCGCCGCGTTTTTTGGCGGCCCCGGCATAGGCGTGCACGGTGCCGGTGGTGTCGATATAGCCTTCGCGGTCGGCCCAGAGTCCGCCTAGAATGCCGTCACCCGACATCACCGGGTTCAGCGCAACGGCTTCTTCGGGTGTGACAAGGCGGCAGTCGTCGATGCCGATGGTCTGGAAGATGCGATAGGCCGATTGCAGCCATTCCCAGCGCTCCGGCGTGCCCGCCAGGGTCAGCCCGCCGGTCATATGCATGCCCACGGATTGGCCGCTTTCCTTCTCGATCGTGTCCAGCAGATCAATCGTATAGGCCTGCAGGGCAGCGATGTTGGGGTCGGCATTGAGCGCATGAAACCCGCCCGCCGCATGCCAGCTGGATCCCGCGGTCAGCACTTTGCGCTCGATCAGGCAGACGTCGCTCCAGCCCAGTTTGGCCAGGTGATAGAGGACGGAAGCGCCGACAACACCGCCGCCGATGACTACAACACGATAATGAGTTTTCACGGACTCACCTCTCAATACAGCATGACTGACTGTACCCTATTCAGGAGTGGACAGAACTGTCTAGACATTTGTGTACATTCCTCCTGCTCTTCGCAAACACTCCTGCCGGGGGCGCCACAGAGAACTCTAGAAAAAGATCAGCCACGAAATGTTTTTTTCGTGTCACGTAGCCTGTTTGGACAGCAGCTTCACGCGGTTGAAATGTTTCTGTGCAAAACTGCAGAACGGGCGTCACGCAATTGTGTAGCCACCCGCAAACACACTGCGGCTATCAAGTCGTGCACAAAACAGCCAATTCCCATTTGACTTGCCGCGCCTGCGCGAGCGATGGTAGCGCATAACAAACAAAGGGTTGGACGGGTATGACGGGACTTCAGCTGCGGAACAGGACAGTCTGAATGCCACCCCTTCTGTCTGTCGAAAACCTGAGCATTGCCTTTGGCGGCGGCGATCCCGTTGTACGCGACGTCAGTTTTGAGGTGGAACCAGGCCAAACCCTGGCGCTGGTCGGCGAAAGCGGATCGGGCAAGACGATCTCCTGCCGGGCCGTTCTGCGCATCCTGCCAAGGGCGGCGCAGATCACCTCGGGCAGGATCAGCTTCAACAGCAGCAGCACCGGCGCGCTCGATCTGACCGCCCTCAGCGAGCGGCGCATGCGCGATGTGCGCGGCAATGCGATCTCGATGATTTTTCAGGAGCCGATGCGCTCGCTCTCGCCACTGCACAGGATCGGCAACCAGGTGGCCGAAGTCCTGTGGCTGCACGGGCGGCAAAGCGAGGCAAAAGCCAAGCGCGATGTGCTGGAAGTGTTTGAACGGGTTGGTTTTCCCGACCCGGAACGCGCCTGGAGCTCTTATCCGTTTGAACTTTCGGGCGGCATGCGCCAGCGGGCGATGATTGCCATGGCGATGGTGGCCAAGCCGGACCTTCTGATCGCGGACGAACCC
>CAJXHQ010000097.1 GCA_913054485.1 uncultured Paracoccaceae bacterium | reverse complement strand
TGATAGGTGCGTTTCATCGCTCCGGTCTCCAATAATCATCGGGACGCAGCGGAATCGCTCAGGCCCGGGTGTAACTTGAAGCCCGGTCAGTAGAAGGGATTTTGCGGTAAGTCAGACCCTGCCGGGGCGGTTTTCGCGCCTGAGGCAAAAATTTCTGTCACAAAAGCACCGCCGGCCGCACAATCCAGCCAGGGGGATGTTACATTTGCTGCGCTTTCCGGTCAGAAGGTCACAAATTTCCCGCACATCTTCAAGGGGCCGTGATCAGGCGCGCATCCGGGTCGCGCGCCGGCTATTTTCTCCTTAGCAAGAGGCGGATAACAGACATGGAAAGACCCGAATGAGCGATGTGACCGGAGAAAACCCGCCCAAGACAGCCCGCGTTCTGCCGATTGTGGCGATTCTGCTGGTGGCGCTGGCCGGGGCCTTCACCCTGCGCGATGTGCTGACTTTTGATGCACTGCGCGAGAATCGCGAGGCGCTGCTGGCCTTCCGTGACCAGAACATGGGCGGGATGGCGGCGCTGTTTGTGCTGGCTTATGTGGGAATCGTGGCTTTCTCGCTGCCGGGGGCGGCGGTTGCCTCGGTCACCGGCGGGTTCTTGTTTGGCCTTGCCGGGGGCACGGTATTGAACGTCGGTTCGGCCACCGTGGGGGCCTGCCTGATCTTTCTGGCCGCACGCTGGGGGCTGGGCACCTGGCTGACCGAGCGGATCGAGGCTTCCGAAGGCCGTGTGCAGGCGATGAAACAGGCGCTGCGTGAAAACGAGATCGAGGTCCTGTTCCTTATGCGTCTGATCCCGGCGGTGCCTTTCTTTGCCGCCAACCTGCTGCCGGCGCTTGTGGGGGTGAAGTTCCGCAACTTCGTCGTGACCACGGCGCTGGGCATCATTCCGGGCGGTATCGTCTTCACTTGGATCGGTGTCGGCCTTGGCGAGGTCCTTGACCGCTGGGAAGACCCGGATCTGAGCCTGCTGTGGGAGCCGCATGTGATAGGCCCGGTCATCGGCCTGTGCCTGCTGGCGGCGATGCCGATCCTGATCAAATCCTTGCGCGCGCGGAAAAAGGCCTGATCCATGGAACATATCAGATGTGATCTGCTGGTCATCGGTGCCGGCTCCGGCGGCCTGTCCGTTACAGCGGGGGCCAGCCAGATGGGCGCGGATGTGGTCCTTCTGGAAGGCCACGAGATGGGCGGCGACTGCCTGAACTACGGCTGTGTGCCCTCCAAGGCGCTGATTGCTGCGGCCAAGGCGGCCCAGGCCCATGGCTCGGCGGCGGCCTTCGGCGTCCATGGCGAGCCGGCGCGGGCGGATTACGCCGCCGTGATGGACCATGTGCACGATGTGATCGCGACCATTGCCCCGGTGGACAGCCAGGAGAGGTTCGAGGGCTTTGGCGTGCGGGTGATCCGGGAATACGGGCGCTTTGTCTCAGCGGATGAGGTGGAGGCGGGCGGCCACCGCATCAAAGCGCGCCGCGTGGTGATTGCCACCGGCTCCGCGCCGCTTGTGCCGCCGATCCCCGGCCTGGAGCGTGTGCCGTTCCTGACAAATGAAACCCTGTTCCAGAACCGGGACAAGCCCGAACACCTGCTGATCCTCGGCGGCGGGCCGATCGGGATCGAGATGGCGCAGGCGCATATCCGGCTTGGCTGCAAGGTGACCGTGATCGAGGGTGCCTCGGCGCTCAACCGCGACGATCCGGAGGCCGCCGCCCTGGTGCTGGAGACCCTTCAGGGTGAGGGAGTGGAGATTGCCGAGGGCGCAATGGCGGCCGGTGTTTCGGGGGAGGCGGGCAATATCACGGTGGATACGCAGGACGGGCGCAGCTTCACCGGCAGCCACCTTCTGGTGGCGCTGGGCCGCGCGCCCAACGTGGAGCGGCTGAACCTAGAGGCTGCCGGGATCAGCTATGCCAAGGCGGGTATCTCCGTGGATGCTGCGCTGCGTACCTCGAACAAAAAGGTCTACGCCATTGGCGACGTGGCGGGCGGGCTGCAGTTTACTCATGTGGCGGGCTATCATGCAGGTGTCATCATCCGCTCGGCGCTGTTCGGGCTGCCTTCCAAAGCGGGCAGCGCCCATATTCCGCGCGCCACTTATACAGACCCCGAGATTGCCCAGATCGGCCTCACTGAAGCAGAGGCGCGGGCGGCCCATGGCGATGCGCTGGAAATTGCGCGGTTTGGCCTTGCCCACAATGACCGCGCCATTGCCGAGCGCAAGACTGCGGGTTTCATCAAGGTCATGGTGCTGAAGGGACGCCCCATTGGTGTCACCATTGCAGGCCATCAGGCGGGCGAGCAGATCAATTTCTGGGCGCTGGCGCTGGCCAACCGGCTGAAAATGGGCCAGATTGCCGCTACGGTATCCCCGTACCCTACTTTTGGTGAGGTTAACAAACGCGCCGCCGGGGCCTATTTTAGCCCGAGGCTGTTTGAAAGCCGGATGGTAACACGTTTGGTCCGGTTCGTGCAGCGCTGGATCCCCTGACCCGGAAGGGGCTCTATGCTCAACCCCCTCTCAGGCCGCTTCCTGATCCTGACCACGGTCTTCGTGATGCTGGCCGAGGTGCTGATCTTTGTGCCGTCTATCGCGCGCTTCCGGGAGGATTACCTGCTGAACCGGCTGGAGCGCGCGCAGATCGCCTCGCTGGCACTTTTGGCCGATGACATGCTCTCGACCGAGCTGGAAGCGGAGTTGCTGGAAAATGCAGGCGTCTTCAACGTGGTGCTGCGCCGGGACGAGATGCGCCAGCTGATGCTGTCCTCTCCGATCCCCAATCCGATCGAGGCCACTTACGATATCCGCAACGCCAGCCCCTTCATGCTGATCGGCGATGCGCTCCACCAGCTGGTCACCCCTGACAACCGCATCATCCGCGTTATCGGCGCGCCGGTGCGCGAGGCCGGACTGCTGATTGAGGTCACCATCGAGACCGCGCCGCTGCGCGCAGCCATGCTCGACTATGGCGTGCGCATTCTGTTGTTGTCGGCTGTGATCTCCATCTTCACCGCCGTGCTGCTGTTTGTCGCCGTGCGTGCCTTCCTGGTGAAGCCGATCAAGGGCGTCGTCGGCTACATGCAGCGCTATGCGGCAGCCCCCGAGGATGCCCGGGGCATTATCCAACCCAATGCCGGTGTCATTGAACTGCGCGAAGCGGAAGAAGCCCTGTTGCAGCTGCAGACAGAACTGACCCAGGCTCTGAAACAGCGTCAGCGCCTGGCGCAGCTTGGCGGCGCTGTCGCCAAGGTGAGCCACGATTTGCGCAATATCCTCACCTCCGCGCAGCTCTTCACCGACCGGATCGAGGCCAGCGAGGACCCGCTGGTGCGCCGGCTCGCGCCGAAACTGGTGAACTCGATCACCCGTGCGGTGTCCTTATGTGAAGGCACGCTGGCCTTCGGGCGCGCCGACGAACCTGCCCCAACGCTGACGCTGGTGCCACTGGCAGCGGTAACGGCGGATATCGTGGAGAGCGAAAGCCTAGCCGAGACGGGTGTTGAAGTGGAGATCCGCAGCGAAGTGCCGGCTGATTTGGTGGTGCGTGCCGACCCCGAGCAGCTGTTCCGCATCATCATGAACCTGGTGCGCAATGCGCGGCAGGCGATTGCCGCTACCGGCAAGAGCGGCGAGGTGGTGATCGCGGCCCGCGATGAAGGGTCCGTCTGGCTGATCACGATCGGCGACACTGGTCCCGGCCTGCCGCGGCAGGCACAGGAGAATCTGTTTACGCCGTTTCAGGGCGGTATCCGCAAAGGCGGTTCCGGACTCGGCCTGGCCATCGCAGCGGAACTTGCCCGCGGCCACGGCGGTCACGTGGCGCTTGCGTCGACCGGGCCGCAGGGCACGGTGTTCGAAATCTGTCTGCCCAAAGGGGATGGCACAGTGTGAGACCGTCACCTTGGGCGGGCTGCATCAGAAGCGCTGGCTTCGGCGGTGCCCCGGGTCTTTCCTGGGCGCTGGGCAGGCTCCCGGGTGCCGGAACTTGGCACATCCCTTCCGCGGTCCGGCACCGGCAGGCATGTGGCTGAACATCGGGCCGGCAGCAGGATTAAGGGCTTAACGAAACCGGACGTGAAACTCCCTGTCATCGGCGTGCGACTTGGAAGGCATCCGCAGGTTGCAATGTCCCGGGTGCGGGAGAAAGTAATTCGGAAATTTTGCCGCTTTGGGGTTGCGCCTCTTTGCGGGTCAGACTAAACCCCGCCGCAGTGGACCGATAGCTCAGCTGGATAGAGTACTTGACTACGAATCAAGGGGTCGGGGGTTCGAATCCTCCTCGGTCCGCCACTACCCCGATGTTGAACGTCTCACAGATCTGAGCCAACCTTGACAGTTGGACCAGTGCACAGTTGGACCAGTGCAAGGTGAATGTTTGGCCGCTGAAGGTGGCACAAGCCAAGCACATTCCCCCAAGTCGGACCTTACGCGGGCGATCCACAGACCGGCCCAAGGAATCCAAGTGCACAAGTGTAACAGGTGTTCGACACTTCATGCTTAAACTGGCGAGATGCGGAAAAGGGTGAATTCGCTTCGACTTGCTGAATGTCAGCTTTCACATTGGATACCGAGAGTTTGACACGATGCTTATTCGCAAAGTCGCGCTCGCTAACGTGCCCTGTGTTCCAACAGCAAAAAGTCATTGAATGTCAGGTCCTCTCTGCGCAATTTACAATGTGCTCCCGGTTTTGAAATAGCATTTGTGCAAACTCGTTGCTGGTTAGAACCTTACCGGCAAGATCTTCGAAATTTTCTGGAGAGGGAAAAATGCTTTTTAGTTCGTCCACACATTTAGGCTCAGGACTCATAGCCAATAAATGACGAGGGCTGCGAGGGCTATGGTGGACAAGAAGACCTTCGGACATCTGTCGTATCGCGTCGCAACACGCCGCCAGTCTTTGAGCCTGCCAAACATGATCTCAATCTGACTGCGGCGTCTGTATCTGCGTTTGTCGTACCGGACGGGTTTCTTACGCTGTTTCCGTCCGGGAGTACATGCATGTATCCCTTTGTCTTTCAGAGCTTCTCTGAACCAATCGGCATTCGCCATTGTCACTCGGACCAATGGCGTGACATGGCTCATTATCCGCGATCTCCGAGAAGCCATTCGACGTCAGGCAGGCCGCTCAACAGGGCCTTTGCTCCGGTGTAATCGCTGACTCGCTGCCCGGCAGGTGATGCTTGCATCGCCGAGAGGGATCATCACAGTCTTTTCCTCTCCGTGATTTGCTGCCAGGCCGGCCATCACTCGGGAAAAGATGCCTTTGTCGCCCCAACGCTTCCAACGGTTGTGCAATGTCTTGTGCGGGCCGTATTCCTTCGGCGCATCCCGCCGGTGCAAGCCATTGCGACTGATGAAGCTAATGCCGCTCAAGGCGCGCCTGTCATCGACGCGGGGCCTACCGTGGGATTTGGGAAAGAAAGGCTCAGACGGGCCATCTGCACGTCGCTCTACCAGAAAAGATCAGACATGTTCACCACTCGTTTTTCGAACGGTGAATCAGGCCAACCGCCGAAAATCAATGGGTTCTGAGCTAGGGCCGCTGTGCAGGATGTACATGCAACCCGACGGGGGTATTTAGAATGTAAGCGCCTCCGGGCGGTAGCGGACTGCTCAGCATCCGGCCGCCCTCTTCGAAGGAGACATCCAGATGCAGCCGGATGCCGGGGTGTGCGGCCTATACATGGTTTGCGATTATCAGGCATCAGGCGGCTGCACCTGTGCGCGGGCCGCTGGATGCCGCAGGTGGCCGGCAGCGTCGAGCCGGAACGGGCGAGGCGCAGCAAAGAAGGCGAGGAGTAGGGCAGTCGGAGTTATCTGGGCCTCCCGCAGGCTGGATAAGATCTCCTTAAGATCCCCTAAGGGGAGCTGCGGCCGTGCATTCTGATGCCGGCTGCATGCCGTGCCGGTCAAACAAGGCATCGCTCGAACTCTATGGAAGTAACTTGGGCAAAGCCGCCGGATAGGAATGTATTTAGGCGAGGGCAGCGCGCTACGTGTCCGCTCTGCGGCAAGCCGGGCGCATTGGCGGTCAGCCTGTTGACAGTGCCGCGTCCCGCGGCAAGTTTAGCGGGCTGGCGGCGGGACGCCGGCAGGCAGAAAACCAAAGGAGGGGTGGTTTGACATTTCCGCAAATCCGAACGGCCGGGCTGGACGGGATGCTGGTGAGTTTCGCCGATGCGCTGAGCGAGCCCGCCAACCGGGCAGCTATTGCCTTCCGCTCCGCCGTGGAAGCCGCCCGCCTGGAGGGTATTCAGGAGACCGCGGCGTCTCTGGCTTCTGTTTATGTGCGGTTTGATTCCGCCAGTTTGCCGCATGGCCGTCTGACGGCGCATTTGCAGGAAATGCTGGCGGCAAAGGATTGGTACAAGGTGCCGCTGCCGCCGGGCCGCCGGTTCTGGCGGGTGCCGACAGTGTACGGCACCGAGCTGGCGCCTCAATTGGGCGAAGCTGCGGATCTGGCCGGGATGAGTGAAGGGCAGGCCATTGCCTCGCTCTCTGCGGCACGGGTGCGCGTGCTGACCATTGGTTTTGCTCCGGGCCAGCCCTACCTCGGCCCCCTGGGAGAGGAATGGAACATTCCCCGCCAGACTGAATTGACACCCAAAGTCCCATCCGGCGCGCTGACCCTGGCGATCAGCCAGTTTGTTCTGTTCGCCGCCTCCGCTCCGACGGGATGGCGGCACGTCGGGCAGACCGGGTTGCAGCTGTTCCAGCCGCGCTCGGCGGATCCCTTTGCGCTGCGCCCGGGCGATGAGATGCAGTTCTTTCCGGTTGCAAAAGCGGAGTTTGCCCGCCTTCAGGACAATGACCCGGCCTGCGGCGGCGCCATCGCAGAGGAGATCGGGGTATGAGCGGTCTCAAGGTGTTGCGCATCGGCCCTGCTGCATCGGTGCAGGACATGGGCCGGCCCGGGTTGCTGGATCAGGGTATCAGCCGCGGCGGCGCAGCGGATGCATTAGCTCTGCACGAAGGTGCTGCGCTGCTGCGGCAGTCCCCTGACCTGGCCGCGCTTGAAATCGCGGGGGCGGGGGGTGAATTCGAGGCAACAGGCCCGCTGAGGATCGCTCTGACCGGCGCGCCGATGGATGCGGCGCTGGACGGCGCGCCGCTGCGCTGGAATGCCAGCCACCGGATGCAAGCGGGCCAGCGCCTGACGCTCGGTGCGGTGCGCAGCGGGGTTTACGCCTATCTGCATCTGGGCGGCGGCATGGCTACCGAATGCGTTCTGGGCGCGCGCGCCGTGCAGGCCTCTTCCGGGCTGGGCGAGAGGCTGGCGGCAGGTGATCTTCTGCCGGCAGGGGAAGACCCGGGCGGTGAAACCGGGCAGGGGCTGGAGGCAGAAGACCGGTTCTCCGGCGGTACCCTGCGGATTGCCGGGAGTTTCCAGAGCGGCCTCTTCGGGGAGAGTGCCCGCGCCCGCTTTGCCGCCACGCAGTTCACCCGTGGTGCACGTGCCAACCGCATGGGGGTGGAGATGCTCCCCGAAGGCGCGGGTTTCTCGGCTGAGGGCCAGCTCAAGATCCTCTCCGAGATCATCTTGCCCGGTGATGTGCAAATGACCGGCAGCGGCGCGCCTTTTGTGCTGCTGCGCGAATGCCAGACCACTGGCGGCTATCCCCGTATCGGCACCGTGCTGCCCTGCGATCTGCCGCGGGTGGCTCAGGCTCCGGCTGGTGCCAAACTGCGTTTCGATTGGGTGAGCCTGGAGCATGGGCTTGAAATCCAGCGCCGGGCGGATGCTGCGCTGAAGGCCCTGCCGGGGCGTTGTGCGCCGCTGCTGCGCGATCCGGCGCAGATGGCGGATCTGCTGTCTTATAACCTGATCAGCGGGGCTGTCTGGGCCGGTGCTGATCCTTTTGCCCGTGAGGACTAAACCATGAGCCTGTCTGTCGACCTGAATGCCGATATGGGCGAAAGCTTCGGCCCCTGGACCATGGGTGATGATGCGGCGCTGCTGGATATCGTGACCTCTGCCAATATTGCCTGCGGTTTCCATGCAGGTGACCCGGATGTGATGGCGGCCACCATAACCCTGGCGCGGGACAATGGGGTGGGTATCGGTGCGCACCCCGGGTTCATGGACCTGCAGGGATTCGGCCGCCGCAAGATGAACGTGCCCCATGACACTCTGCGTAACATGATCCGCTACCAGCTCGGCGCTGCCCGCGGCATGGCAGCCGCGCTGGGCACCGGGGTACGCCATCTCAAATTGCACGGAGCTATGTCCAACATGGCCTGCACTGACCACGCCATGGCCCGCGCCTGTTATGAGGCTGCTTTGGACGTGGACCCGGACATCATCATTATGGTGCTGGCTGCAACCGCCATGGAGGAGGTGGTGCGCGAGCTGGGCTGCAACTGGTGCGGTGAAATCTTTGCTGACCGGGCTTATAATGATGACGGCACCCTGGTCGACCGGTCGCAACCCGGCGCGGTGATCCATGATGCCGCCCTGGCTGGGCCGCGTATTCTGCAGATGGTTAAAGAGCGGGCCATTATCACCGAAACCGGCAAGCGCATCCCAACCGCGATTGACACGATCTGCCTGCACGGCGACACGGCTGAGGCGGTCGAGCTGGCAGGCGCGGTCCGCAGCAGCCTGGAAGCAGGCGGCATTGCCGTGCAGAAATTCACGGGGCGGGCGGCCTAAGCGGCCCCACCTCTGTGCATCA
>CAJXHQ010000096.1 GCA_913054485.1 uncultured Paracoccaceae bacterium | reverse complement strand
CCGCCAGAAACATCTCGCCCACCGATAGCTCGGCCACAAAACTGTAGATGATCAGCATCGCCGAGGGCGGAATGATCATGCCCAGAACCGAAGATCCGGCCACCACACCCACCGCAAACCGGGGATTGTAATCGTAGCTCAGCATCTGCGGAACCGAGACTTTGGAGAAGACAGAAGCCGAGGCGATGGAGGAGCCGGTCACCGCGGCAAAAACCGCATTGGCGCCCACCGTGGCCATGCCGATGCCGCCTTTGACACGGCGGAACCCGGTGCTCATCACCTCGTAGACGTCACTGCCCAGCCCGGCCTTGGAGACGATCAGCCCCATGAAGGTGAACAGCGGCACGGTGGCAAAGGTGTATTCCATGACACTGTCGCCGACGGCGATTTTCAGCAGGTTCATCGCAAGGTCGAAATTGTCGCGCATCAGCCAGATGGTCACGAAGGACACAACGCCAAGCGCAACGGGGATATAGACCCCCATGTAGATCAGCAGCACGATGGCAACGACCGACCAGGTGCCGAGTTCAACGGGGCTCATTCTTCATCCTCATGTTCGGGAACCCGCACCAGCGCAGGTTTGACGGCAGGCAGCAGCACCTTGCAGGCGAATATCAGCGTGCGGAGCGCGGCAGAGTGGCAGATCACCAGTTTCACCGGCCACCAGGGCGCGGTGAACACGCCGGGCACGCCGAAGTAGTCCTGGGTCTCCCACATGTCGGTGAATTCAGGCCAGATCGCCACAGCGATCAGCGCCATCAGCGCGCCCGAGATCCCGTCGACCATATGGCGCAGGCCAGCGGCAACGCGGGGGTATTTGGTGCCGATCACCACCAGAAAACCGTCCGAGCGCGTCAGGCGGTTCACCCGCACCACGTCCGGCAGCTGCAGGAAGACGATCAGCACCATCGAGAATTGCACCACCTCGACCGCGCCGAGGAAGGGTGCGTTGAACACGCCGCGCGCCACCACGTCGTAGTTCACGATGGCCACCAGCCCCAGAACCACCAGCGTGCCGATGGCATTGGCTCCGATCGCGAGGCCGTTTCCAAAAGAGGAAAGGGCCAGAACTGTCTTGTGAATTGCAGACATTATCATGTCCCGGCCCTTTCCTTGCCCGTGAGTGGCGGGTTCAGTTGATGGTCCAGTCGCGCACACCGGTGTATCCGGCCGCTTCCAGTTTGCCCAAGTAAGCCTTCAGCATCTCGTTGCCGGGCTGACCCTTGCCTTCCAGCGTCGCGGCCCATTCAGCAGCGATATTCGGCATCGCTTCTGCCCAGGCCTTGCGGTCGGCGTCGCTGGCTTCGGTGATGGTGCCGCCTGCCGCCACATAGGCGTCACGGCTTTCGGTCGCCCGGTCCATGGCCATGCTGGCCACATGATCGCGGTACATCACTGCAACTTCCTGAAGGGCGGTTTTCACCTCGTCCGGCAGGCTGTTCCAGTAATCCGCATTGACGGTCACCGTCTTGGTGTTGACCGCGCCCAGGTTGGCGCTCAGCATATGCGGTGCGACTTCGGCGATCTTGAAGGTCTTGGCAGCTTCGGGCCAGAGCATGGCTTTGTCCACCAGACCGGTTTGCAGCATGTTGTAGAAGTCGGTCAGCCCGCCGCGCACCCCGGCCGCGCCATTGATGCCTTCAAGATAGCGCAGGTTCATACCGGCACCGGCCACCTTGGCCCCTTCCATGTCCGAAGGCGAGGTGATCGGCGCAGTGGAGAACACCTGATAAGTGTCCAGCACCACGCCCGTTGCCAGGTAGACCTGGTTCTGCTTGGCGAATTCCTCCTGCATGGCAGGGAATTCCTTGGCGATCTCATCCACCGCCCGGGCCACAGCGCGGGCATCGGCCGACACGAAAGGTGTCACTGCTGAAATCGCCTGGCTGGGCAGTTTCGAGGAATGGAAGATCGTGGTCACGATGCCGATGTCGCCCAGCCCCAGTTTGACGCCTTCCAGAACGCCCTTGGGTTTGACGATGGAGCCACCATAGCTTTCCTGCCAGTCCATCTGGTAGTTGCCGGTCTCTGCCAGCTTCTTGTCGACCTCGGGAATGAAGAAGTTGGTGAACTCTTTCACCCACAGCGCGCGCGCCGGGTAGCCATCGATCACAACCGCCTTGATGGTTTCAGTTGCATAGGCCGGTACGGCTGTCAGCCCGGCCATCAGGGCGCCGAGCGCCAGTCCTTTTGAAAATACAGTCATCTTATCCTCCCTTAGATGATTGTTACAGCGGAGACTATTTCGTCCAGCGGATCTCCACGCTGGTGCCTGCGTTCCGGTAGAGTTTGGACACAGCGCAGTATTTTTCGGTCTCTTTGGCCACTTGGCGCAGCTCTTCTTCTGTTGCCGGGCCGGAGGCGGTGACCTCCAGACGGATTGCCTTGAACGGGACCTCGACCTCCTCCATCAGCAAAACACCGCGGCGGTCGAAGTCGACCTCCATTTCGAAGTCCAGGTTGCCGATGTCGATGCCCAGTTTGGCAGCGCATTTGTGGCCGATGGTGTTGGTGCAGCCGCAGAGCGCGGCAAAGGCGGTCTCGGTCGGGGAAAACCCCAGATTGGTGCCGCCACGCTCCTCCGGCTCGTCAATGGTCAGTGACACATCGCGGGTTGTCACATCACAGCGGCTGTGGCTGCTGGCCGACGCCGACATCCGGATCTTCACGACCGATTTCTGGCGGATCACCATGGCTCAGCTCCTCACACGAACGAACAGGTTTTGCCGAAAGGGAACCGCGGCAGTTTCTGGAACAGGGCGGTTTCATCGGCGTAGCCAAGGTTGCACAGGAAATTAGATCGCAGGCTGGTTCCGGCAAAGAACTCCTGGTCGACAATCTCGTTTGAAAACCCGGACATAGCCCCAACATCCAGCCCCAGTGCGCGGGCGGCAATCATGAAATAGGCCCCTTGCAGAGTGCCGTTGCGGAAGGCTGTGGTTTCGGAATGCTCCGGCTTGCCTTCGAAATGCGGGCGGCGGTCCTCATGCGGGAAGAGGAAAGGCAGCTCGGTCCAGAAGTCCAGATCATGGGCGATGATCGCCGTGACCGGCGCGGCCATCATCTTGTCGATGTTCTTGGCCTTCAGCGACTTCGCCAGCCGTTCCTTGCCCTCTGTTGAGGTCACGAAGATGAATCGTGCCGGGCAGGTATTCATGCTGGTCGGGCCGGACGCCGTGATCTCGTACAGCTGGTGCAGCAGGTCCTCGCTCACCGGCTTGTCCTGCCAGGCGTAATGCGAGCGGGCGCCGGTCAGGATCACGTCGATGGCACCCTGATCAAGCCGGGCGAGGCGCGCGCGCACGTCGCGCACCTCTGCCTGTGCCCCGGCTCTCAGCTGCTCGAGCTTTTGTCCTTCGGGCGCTGCCATCATGCGGCTCCTGCCTGCTGCGCTGCGTCTTCGTCCATGATCGGGCTGGCGCAGATGCCGATGCCTTCGATTTCCACCTCGACCACCTCACCGGGCTTCAGCCAGCGCGGCGGGGTCTTTGCATGACCCACGCCCGGCGGCGTGCCCATGGCGATCAGGTCGCCCGGTTCCAGCGTGGTGTATTCCGAGATCGTGGCGATGGTTTTGGCCACCGGCCACATCATATCCGAGGTGGAGGCGCTTTGCAGGATCTCATCCCCGACCCGGCTTTCGATTTTAAGGCCGGTGGCGCCCTCCGGCAGCTCGTCCGGGGTGACCACAACGGGGCCGACCGCGCCTGTGCTGTCGAAGTTCTTGCCCGGCGTCCACTGATGCGTCTTGCGCTGGTAGTCGCGCACCGACCCGTCATTGAAGACTGTGTAGCCAAAGACGTGCTCCAACGCGTCATCTTCGGCAATGTGGCGGCCGCCCTTGCCGACGATCAGCATCAGCTCCACCTCGTAGTCCAGCTTGTGCGAGCAGCTGGGCCGCACCATCGGCGCACCGGCGGGCATCATGGAGTTCAATCCGCGCATGAACAGCGCCGGGTATTCCGGAATCTCGTAGCCGCCTTCCTTGATATGGTCGACGTAATTGAGCCCAAGGCAGATGATCTTGCCCGGACGTGCCACCGGCAGATCCGGCGTGATGTCAGACACCGCCACTTCTGCTGCGTCGACCGCCTCATAGGCCGGGACTGCATCGCCGCTGATCAGCCCGCCCAGATCGCCGGACTGGCCCGGCAGCAGCTTGGCCGTCTCTCCGTTTACGAGGAACACGCCCTTGGCGGCCCCGGCTTCTCCAACAATGAATCGCATCGTCTTCCCCTAAGATTTCTTGCATCTTCACCGATTATTTGCTCATGTGTCAAGAAATATCGATATTTTAACGTTGGAGTGGAAAATATGCCTGATTGGAACACGTATAAGGCCGAAGCAAAATCGCGCGGCGCGCTGGCGCTGGAGCTCTATGCGGTGGAATCCACGCCAGTCGGCTCCCCGGAGGCGGTAAAGGAAAGCCTGCCCGCGCATCTCGCCTATCAGGCAAAGCTGGAAGCCGCGGGGAAACTGGCGCTGGCCGGGCCGATGTCCGATGCCAGCGGTGAACTGATGCAGGGTACCGGTCTGATCATCTACCGCGCCGAAAGCCTGGAGGAGGCCCGCCAGCTGGCTGAAGATGACCCGATGCATGCCGCCGGGGCCCGCACATTCAGCTTGCGCCGCTGGCTGGTGAACGAAGGATCCCTTCAGCTGTCGGTCGGCCTGTCGACCAAAGCTGTCACCCTGTCATAGGAGCAAACATATGGCCCGCACGACATTGCTGGGAGATCTCTTGGGCGGATTGCTGGACCGCCGCCGCAGCGCGCTGGAGGGGCGCAGCCTGGAAGAACTATGTGCTGCGCTTCTGTCCACGGAAGGTCAGGTCTCGGGCCGCAAAATCGCCGCCGCCATCCTGTCCCGCTACGCCGGGCTGCCCGATGAGGGAAAGCTGGCCTTCTTCACCTACCTCAACGACGCGCTGGACCTTGATGCCGGCGAGGTTGCCCGCCTGGCGGAGGCCTACGGGGCAAGCGGCGATGCAGCCGATTTCCTGGCCCTGTCGCGTGCCGCAGAACCGCAGCGGCAGGAGTTGTTCCGCCGTCTCAATCAGGCCGAGGGGGCGACCGCCCGGCTGGTCGCCATGCGGGCGGATCTGCTGGCTCTGCTGAAGACTTACCCCGCGCTGAAACGCACCGACGCCGATCTGGCGCATCTGCTGCGCAGCTGGTTCAACCGGGGCTTTCTTGTGCTGCAGCAGATCAGCTGGTCCACCCCGGCCGATGTGGTGGAAAGGATCGTCGCCTAGGAAGCCGTGCACGAGATCGAGGACTGGGACGACCTGCGCCGCCGCCTGCACCCCGAGGACAGGCGCTGCTTTGCCTTCTTCCACCCCGCCATGCCCGGTGAGCCGCTGATCTTTGTCGAGGTCGCGCTGACCCGAGCCATTCCTGGCTCGATCCAGGCCCTGCTGGCCGAAGACCGCGATCCGCTGCTGATCGAAGACGCCCGCACCGCGGTGTTCTACTCCATCTCCAATTGCCAGAAAGGGCTGGCCGGGATCAGCTTCGGCAACCTGCTGATCAAACAGGTGGCATCGGGGCTGCTGCAGGAGCTGCCGCAGCTCAGCTCCTTTGTCACGCTGTCGCCGGTCCCCGGCTTCCTGCGCTGGCTGGAGGCCACAACTCCGGAGGCGGCAGAGGCCCTGCAGGCGGGCGGCAACGGCGCGGCGGAACTGGCGGCGCATTACCTGAAAGATGCCAAGCGCCCCGACGGCTATCCGGCGGACCCTGTGGCCCGCTTCCATCTTGGCAATGGCGCAGCCATTCACGAGGTCCACGCCCAGGCCGACACTTCGGACAAGGGGCGCGCCCAGTCCGCCGGGGTGATGGTGAACTACATCTACGACCTCTCCCAGACCGAACAGAACCACGAGGCCTTTGCCCTGCAGCAGGCCGTGGCCGCCTCCAAATCCATTCAGGCCAAGGCCCGCGCCGGGCAAGCCAGTCTGAAATCCATCAACAGCGGGAAATGACCATGCCGAACGTGATGTATGACGCCCTGGCCGCACCCCATGCGGACAGCCCGAAACCCTTTCTGACGGATGACGCCCAAGGCATAACAACCTTTGCAGAGTTTTCGGCCCTCGCTGCACAGATAGCTCATGCGCTGACCGCCGCCGGTCTGAGGCCCGGAGGCCGGGTCGCTGTCATCGCGCCGAAGCGGGTGGAAACCCTGGCGCTATATATTGCGACCTTGCAGGCCGGCGGCGTCTATCTGCCGCTCAACACCGCCTACACGGCGAGCGAGCTGGAATACTTCCTTTCGGACGCAACACCGGATGTCGTCGTGACCGACGCGGCCCGCGCCGAAAGCCTGCAGGATGCCTGCGATGCCCGGGTTCTGACGCTGGAGGCGAATGGAAGCGGCACGCTTCCGGATGCCGCGGCCGGGCAGAGCAGCACATTCGAGACTGTCAGCCGCGGCGCCGATGACCTGGCGGCGCTGCTGTACACGTCCGGCACCACCGGGCGCAGCAAGGGCGCGATGCTGACCCATGGCAATATGCTGTCCAATGCCGAAGCGCTGGCCGGGCTCTGGCAGATCACCGCGCAAGACCGGCTGATCCACGCGCTACCCATCTTTCATACGCACGGGCTGTTCGTGGCGATGAACACCAGCCTGCTGGCCGGCTGCCAGGTGCGGCTGATGGACCGCTTTGATGCCGGTGCGGTGCTTGCAGAGCTGCCGCAATCGACCCTGCTGATGGGGGTGCCGACCTTCTATACGCGCCTTCTGGACACGGCAGGCTTCACCCGCGGGGCCTGCGCAAACATGCGCCTGTTCATTTCCGGCAGCGCGCCGCTTCTGGCCTAAACCCACGAGGCCTTTGAGGCCCGCAGCGGTCACCGGATCCTGGAACGCTACGGCATGACAGAAACCAATATGAACACCTCCAACCCCTATAACGGAGAGCGCCGCGCTGGCACTGTCGGCTTTCCGCTGCCCGGCACCGAGGTCCGCATCACCTGTCCCTCCGGCGGCCACGCACTGGACCATGGCGAAACCGGCATGATCGAAGTGCGCGGGCCCAATATCTTCAGGGGCTACTGGAACATGCCGGAAAAAACCGCCGAGGAATTGCGCCCGGACGGCTGGTTCATCACCGGCGATCTCGGCAGTTTTGACGCGGAAGGCTATCTGCAGATCTCCGGCCGCCAGAAGGATCTGATCATTTCGGGCGGCTACAATATTTATCCTAAGGAAATTGAAGACGTGCTCAACAGCGTGCCGGGCGTTCTGGAAAGCGCCGTTGTCGGCCTGCCCGACCCCGACTTCGGAGAGCAGGTGGCTGCAGTCGTGGTGGCAACGGACGGCGTGGACATGGACTTGCTGCGCACGGCTGCTTCGGAACAGCTTGCCCGTTTCAAACACCCCCGCAGCTATCACCTGGTGGAATCGCTGCCTCGCAATACGATGGGGAAGGTGCAAAAGAACAGGTTGCGCGATCAATTGGCTGCCAGGAAGGAATCTGCAGCCAGCAGGACCAAAGCGCTGCCTGAAAGCTGAACTTTCAGCCCGGCAGCCCAGTCTTCAGCGAGCCAGCCCGGACCTGCTGCCGGGAAACCGGACCAAACTGAATTGGAACTTTCCTTTTATGATCCGCTGGGCGGAAGAAGGAGAACCCCGTGAAGACGAGCAAGTTCAAAGAAGCGCAGATTGCGTTTGCCCTGAAGCAGGCTGAGGACGGAACGGGCATCTCTGAGATATGCCGCAAAACCGGGTCCCAGCGAGCATGTGCACCGTCCATTTGAGAGCGAGAGACAGCAGTAAGCTGGCCAGGATTGAAACAATGCAGCCGCCACACGAACACCCGGGGCAACAACAGCGGGAAACGCCGCCCCGTCAAGCCCAGCGCAGCAGAAGCCGCCTCTCGGGAATATCCGCGACGCCGCCACTCAGCACTGGGCTGGAAAAGCCCCGTCTCTTTCGAACGAAAGGTGGCATAAACGAGCACTTGGGGCGGCACGAAAGCGCGACAGGTCCAATGCTTCAGGCATGGCAGGGAGAATACAACGAACACAGGCTGTACACGGCGCTCGGAAACCTGGCACCGAAAGAATTGGCCGAGAAAGCAATGATGGGCGATATGGCCGTGTAAGGCAATCAAGCCAAACCCAAGGGCACTTAGCGAGGCGGAGGAGCTTGGGGCTCAGGTCACTACGGCAGAGAGCAAACAGCAGCCCCATAGTAGTCGATGCGGGGTGTTTCCGGAACGAGTTGCTGGCCGGGTTTGTTATGCAGGAGCTCTGGAATTGGTCGCCCCGTTCGCGAGATGACCCTCGTTTTGCAGATGCAACGCCATCTGAAGCACGCCTTAAAACGGCGCCCCAGGAATTGCTGGTCGATCACCCGCGTCAGATCGAGGTTCATCTCGCCCTGTGCCGCAAGTTTCACTTGGGAAACATCCAATTGGCAATGTCCGGCACAAAGCTGCGCATCTGCCGATCCTTTCAGCCGTTGGGAAGAGGATCAACCGGGCCGGAATAATAGGGAAGCTGATCCCGGCGTGGCGCATAGCTTCCCTCTGCGGTCACCTTTCCAACATGGGCCGCAATGTCTTCCATCGGCGCGAACCAAACGTCGCCCCTCTGCTGGACCCCCTCCAGGAAGTCACGCATCGCCTCCCAGCGGGCGAGCCGGCCGGTCGCAAAAGGATGCACCACGGGTATCCACAGCCCGCCGTAA
>CAJXHQ010000095.1 GCA_913054485.1 uncultured Paracoccaceae bacterium | reverse complement strand
GACATATTCGTAGTGACGCAGGGTGAGGTATAACATTTGCCGAAGGGTCTGATTGAAAGATATGATTTGAAACCATGTTTAGCCCCGGCGCAGACTGGCCGCAACAGAAGCCTTTTGAGACGGAGCCCCCCATGGTCCACCCCCTGATCACCGAAGACGATGTCACAAGGTTCCAGCGCGACGGCGTTGTGCTGATCCGCGGTCTGTTCAAGGATCAGACCGATCTGCTGCGCGCAGGTGTTGCTGCCAATATGGCAGACCCCGGCCCCTATGCGTCCAACAACGACAAGGACGGCGAGACCGGCCGCTTCTTCGACGACTACTGCAACTGGACCCGCATCCCGGAGTTCAAAGAGGCCATCGAGACCTCGCCGGTGGCCGAGGTTGCGGCGGATCTGATGCAGTCTAAAACCGTGCAGATGTTCCACGATCATGTGCTGGTGAAAGAGCCGGGCACCTCCATGGCGACACCCTGGCATCAGGACGGGCCCTATTACTTCGTCGAAGGCCAGCAGACCATCAGCTTCTGGTCGCCGCTGGATGCGGTGGAGCAGGCCACCCTGCGCTGCGTCGCCGGATCGCACCGCTGGGACAAGGAAGTGCTGCCCACCCGCTGGGTCAGCGAGTCGGACTTTTTCCCGGACGAGGGCCAGTACATGCCGGTGCCGGATCCGGAGGCCGAGGGGATGGAGATCCTGGAATATGCAATGCAGCCGGGCGATGCGGTGGCCTTCAACTACAAGATCCTGCATGGCGCGCGCGGCAATACCAGCACTTCGCGCCGCCGGGCTTTCTCGCTGCGGCTGGTGGGCGATGACGCGCGCTACGCCGCACGTCCCGGCCCCACCTCACCGCCGTTTCCGGGCCATGATATGCAGCCAGGCCAGCGTCTGCGCGAGGATTGGTTCCCGATCCTGCGGTCTGTTTAAGCGGCTGCAGCGCGGGGCGCAGGGGCTGCCAGCCCTTTGCGGCTCTCGATCATCAGGAGCAGGAAAGCCATAGCCGAGAACAGCTCGCGCAGCTCTGCGATGCGCAGTCCGTACAGGCCGTCGCTGACCAGGTAGACGGTCTGGTCCTGAACCAGAGTGGCGATCAGCATTGCGATTGCCAGCCCGGCGCTGGGCACCGGCAGGCCGATGGCATTGCACAGCTGCCGCATAAAGCCCGACACCCGGTACAGCACCGGCACAGCGCAGCCCCAGAGGAAGAACAGCAGAATGAAAAGGTGGTCGAACAGGTAGCCGAACATGTTGTGCAGGTTGATCTCCGCCTGGACGTTGATCTCTTTCATGGCCTCCGGGGTGTCGATGCCGAGGTAGCGCTGGCCCCAGCTGATCTCCTCGCCGCACATGGCAAAGAACAGCAGCGCCAGAAACAGATGCATGATGCGGCGCGACGGCATGCCGCGCAGGGACAGAGCCGTGCGCAAAGACAGGGCGGATGCCAGCAGCAGCAGGGCAGCCGAGAGGGTCTCGATCAGCCCGTCTTCCCGGTTGATCAGATGCAGCTGGCCGGGCTCAAAGACCTGGCCGCCGAGCATCAGATAGGCGGCAGACAGCAGAAACAGCAGGCTCATCGCTTGCAGAGATCCGTTCCAGACGGTGCCAAGGTGATTCTGGTAGGACGCCGGCAGAGCATAGTCCTTTGCCAGGAAGCGCTGCATTAAGGCGCTGCTGGACAGCCAGGGCAGCAGCAGGCTGGCGGCGATCAGCAGCAGCCCGCCGCCGGTCATGACCGCGCGCGCCAGCCGGATCTCTAGCAGGGCGGTCTCCCGCACAAGCGGATTATCAGACTGCAGCGACACATCCATAATGCCCATCGCCGCCAGCCAGTCCGGCGCAATGGCAATCCCGCCTGCCATCAGCAGCAGCCCGGCTGCTGCCAGCAGAGCCCGCGCTGTAAAATCTGTCATCGCTTGCCCCTGTCAAAATTGCCGGTGCGAAATAGTTTCGCCCGGCAGACTGCAGGGAGACTGTGGTCTTAGTATGGCCTGAAGGTAAACAGGACCGCCATTGTCCCCCGGGCGGCGGTCAGAACCACTGGCCGGGTTCCATCAGCCCCAGATCCAGAAGCTGGCGGGAGTGCCATTCGAAAGGCACCGAGTTGTGCCATTTGTAGGTTTTGATGTCGAAACGCGAACCGGAGTTGCGGCGCAGGGCTTTGGCGGTGCGGAAAGAACAGATCGCGGCGGTCAGATTGTTGTGCCAGGGGCAGGAATAGGTGTTGTATTCCTGGTCATTGAACGTGTGATCGGCCTGCAGGGCCAGGCCCGGCTTGGCGCGGAACAGCGCAATCCGGTCGATCTTGCGGCTGGCATTGGGGATATGCTCTTCATAGCGCCAGCGCACGCCGCCGAAAAAATCCAGCTGCCGTTCCCGCGGGTGGCCATTCTCCGGATCTTTACGCGACTGGGCATAGTATCCGGACCTATCCAGAAAGGCCTCATCCAGAGAGACCGCACCGGGGTGGTCCTGCAGGTCGCCGGCATAGAGATCTATCACATAGGTCAGCATCGCATCACGCCGTTCTTCCGTGTGAAAGGACAGCATCTCTGCGATGGTGCGCGTTTCACAGAAGGGGAAGAACAGGTATTCAGTGTTGAAACAATAATACAGCCAGCAGCCGGGCTCTGCGGCGCGGATCACCGCGTTGACCGCGTCGGTCACCGCGTTTCCCGGCGCGCATTCGAAGGAGACCCGCACCGCCCGTTTTTCCAGCCCTGCAGGCAGGTCAAAGGCATCGGGCATCAGCGCCACAACCGTCTCGAAGCCGGATTGCAGATGGTGCCGCAAGGTGGTCGCGACCTCCACGTCATCCTCCACGAAGATCAGCGCCACCGGCCCTTTGGCCAGCAGCGCCTTGCCGCGTGTCAGGAAATCGTCCAGCGAGGAATAGATCATGCCCGGTGCCTGCCTTTCTGGCCTTTGCCGGTAAAATCGGGTAATCGCGCACGCATTGCAAGCGGCTCTGTCTCCCGGTAGAAGGCGCTGTTCCCTGCCACCGACGGAAAGTGCTGCCCCATGACCGCCCCGAAGAAGCTTTTCATCAAGACCTATGGCTGCCAGATGAATGTCTATGACAGCGAACGCATGGCCGAGGCGCTGGGCGGCAAGGGCTATGTCGAGACGAAATCGGCTGATGACGCCGACATGATCCTGCTCAATACCTGCCACATCCGCGAAAAAGCGGCCGAGAAGGTCTATTCAGAACTGGGCCGCTACAAGGGGCTGAAGGCAGAAAAACCGGACCTGAAAATCGGCGTCGCGGGCTGTGTCGCCCAGGCCGAGGGCGAAGAGATCATGCGCCGCCAGCCGATGGTGGACCTGGTGGTCGGCCCGCAAAGCTACCACCGCCTGCCCGAGATGGAAGAAAAGACCCGCGAGGGCGAGAAGGCGCTGGATACGGATTTCCCCGAAGAGGATAAATTCGAGACCCTGAAAGGCCGTTCCAAGGGCAAGCGCGGCCCGACGGCGTTTCTCACCGTGCAGGAAGGCTGCGACAAGTTCTGCGCCTTTTGCGTGGTGCCTTACACCCGCGGCGCCGAAGTCAGCCGCCCGGCGGACCGCATCCTCAGCGAGGCGCGCGAACTGGTTGACCGCGGCGTGCGCGAAATCACCCTGCTGGGCCAGAATGTGAATGCCTATCATGGCGGCATGACGCTCGCCGGGCTGATCTGGGAGCTGGACAGGATCGACGGGCTGGAGCGTATCCGCTTCACCACCAGCCATCCCAACGACATGCAGGACGACCTGATCGAGGCGCATGGCACCTGCGCCAAGCTGATGCCCTATCTGCACCTGCCGGTGCAGGCGGGATCCGACAGGATCCTGAAACGGATGAACCGCAGCCACACCGCCGAAAGCTACCTGCGCCTGATCGAACGCATCCGCGCGGCCCGCCCCGACATTCTGATCTCGGGCGACTTTATTGTTGGCTTCCCGGAAGAGACCGAGGCGGATTTCCAGGACACGCTCGCGCTGATCGAAGAAGTGAAATACGGCACCGCTTATTCCTTCAAGTATTCCACCCGCCCCGGCACCCCGGCAGCCGAGCGCCCGCAGGTCGACCCGGCCGAGGCCGACGACCGGCTGCAGCGCCTGCAGGCCCTGCTCAGCCGGCAGCAGCGCGAGGTGCAGGACAGCATGGTTGGCCGCGAAGTGGGTGTTCTGTTTGAAAAAACCGGACGCTTCCCGGGGCAAATGGTCGGCAAATCCGACTACCTGCACGCAGTGCATGTGGCCGACTGCCCGAAACAGGCCGGAGACCTGGCCCGGGTGCGCATTGTCTCCTCCGGTGCCAACTCGCTGGCAGGCGAGCTTATCACCTGACCGATTCGCTCTTTGCGTGCGAAGCGCCGCCTCTCCGGCGCTGCAAAACCGGAGATTGACCTCAGTGGCGGAACAATCCGGGCGCGTGCCGTTCAGTGTTTCTGCCGCCGCGCCAATTGACGGCAGATTCCGCTCTGATTAGGAAAGATAAACTTCTTAAACTTAGATATTTTGGGCCGAACGGCTCGCGGTCCCGATTGCAGGGCTGCCGGGTCCCGGGGGAACTGGATTGAAGGATGTCACGCCGTGATGATTGATAAAGCAAAGACCGCTCTGGGAGTGATTGCTGCCGCCGCTCTTGGTCTTGCAGCGCTGCCCGCAGCGGCTCAAGAGAGCAGCCGGGTTGTGTCCGGCGAACGCTATGTGCCGACCATCTGGGTTGACCCGGACGGCTGCGAGCACTGGGTGATGGATGACGGTGCCGAGGGCTACATGACCCCGCACCTGACCCGCCAGGGCAAGCCGGTCTGCCGCCGCGGCAATATCTGCGGCGTGCTGCCGACAGATCAGTTCTTTGCCACCGACCGCCATGCGATCAACGCGGCCGGCCAGCAGCGCCTGCGCGAGTTCTTCCAGCAGGCCAACGCCACGGCCTTCATCATTTCCGGCCACACCGACAGCCGCGCCTCGGATGAATATAACCTGCGCCTGTCCGAGCGCCGCGCCAACTCGGTCGCCAAGGTCGCCCGCTCCACCGGCGCGACCATCGCCGACGTGCGCGGCTACGGCGAACGCGACCCGCGGGTGCCCAACACCAGCGCTGCCAACATGTCGCAGAACCGCCGCGTTGAAATCATCTGCCTGCGCTGAGGACTGAACCTATGAAAACCATGAGCCGCATTCTCCTTCTCACCGCAGCTGCCGGCCTTTCCGCCTGCGAAGTCACCGACAAGACCCGCGATGGCTGGGTCGACAGCGATGACCTGTCCACCATGGAAGCGGGCATCTGGGTCGACCCGGAAGGCTGCCACCACTGGATGATCGACGACGGTCTCGAAGGCTACCTGTCCCAGCGCATGGGGCCGGACGGCCGCCCGGTCTGCCACAATATCGCGCCGCCGAACACCGCGACCGGCCCCTATAAGAAGAACCAGGGCGTCGCCGACCTGCTCTGAGCCGGGTCCCTGCTTGCAGCTTCAGCGCCGTGCCCCTCCGGGCGCGGCGCTTTTGTGTCAGTGACGTGAATTTGTGATCGGGTGTCTTGCGACTCTGTGCCCGGCTGGGCAAACTGGAGGGACACCGCGCAAGAAGGAGATCAGCTTGGCCATCGGCGCTATCGAGACTTCGCCCGACACTGCACCCCGCAACGACGTGCTTCTGGAATTTCCGGACAACCGCCTGCTGATAGACCTTTGCGGAGAATACGACCGCAACCTGGCTGACATCGAACAGAAACTCTCGGTTCAGATCGTGCGCCGCGGCAATCAGCTTGCGGTCATGGGCGAAGAGGGCCCGCGCGAACAGGCGGCGGCGGTGCTGACGGCGCTTTATGACCGGCTTGAATCGGGCCGCAGCGTGGAAACCGGCGATATCGACCGGGAACTGCGCATGAGCCCGCAGGAGGGCGAAGGCGCCGAACCCGGCGACCAGCTGGAGATGTTCAAGGGCGGCGCGGTCGAAATCAAGACCCGCAAAAAACTGGTAGAGCCGCGCACCGACGCGCAGAAAGCCTACGTGCAGTCGCTGTTCAACAACGAATTGGCCTTTGGCATCGGTCCGGCCGGTACGGGCAAGACCTATCTTGCGGTGGCCGTTGGCGTCTCCATGTTCATCACCGGCCATGTGGACAAGATCATCCTCTCCCGCCCGGCCGTGGAAGCGGGCGAGAAGCTCGGCTACCTGCCCGGCGACATGAAGGATAAGGTCGATCCCTATATGCAGCCGCTCTACGATGCGCTGGATGATTTCCTGCCCTCCAAACAGCTTGCCAAGCTGATCGAGGAAAAGAAGATCGAGATTGCGCCGCTCGCCTTCATGCGCGGCCGCACGCTCTCCAATGCTTTTGTGGTGCTGGATGAGGCGCAGAATGCCACCACCATGCAGATGAAGATGTTCCTCACCCGCCTGGGCGAAGGCTCGCGTATGGTGATCACCGGCGACCGCTCCCAGGTTGACCTGCCGCGCGGCGTCACTTCCGGGCTTTCGGATGCGGAACGGCTGCTGAATTCGATCCCGAAAATCAGCTTCAACTACTTCACCGCCCGCGACGTGGTGCGCCACCCGCTTGTGGCCGCCATCATCGAAGCTTATGACGCCGACACGAAACCGGCCTGAGCCTTTCATCTTTCCGGAAATACTCCGGGGGTGCGGGGGCTGGCCCCCGCGGAAAGCCCGGCCATGATGATCGACATATCCATTGAAGATGCGCGCTGGCAGGATCTCGGCCTCGCGGCACTGGCAGAGCGCGCCATGGGCGCGGCGCTGGCGCATCTTGGCATCAATGCGGCGGAATGCGAGATTTCTCTTCTCGCCTGCGATGACGGCCGCATTGCGGTTCTGAACGCCGAGTTCCGCGAGAAAGACAAGGCCACCAACGTGCTGAGCTGGCCTGCGGAAGATCTGGCCGCGGACCGGCCGGGCGGCACGCCGCTGGTGCCTGAGGCGGATTTCATGGGCGAAATGGCGCTGGGCGACATTGCGATCTCCTACAGCACTTGCGCCCGCGAAGCGGCAGAGGCAGGCAAGGACATGCAAGACCACTGCACCCATCTGCTTGTTCACGGAGTGTTACATCTGCTCGGTTATGATCACATTCGTGACGAAGACGCCGCTCTGATGGAGGGGCTGGAGACAGCGGTACTTGGCAAACTGGGTATCGCTGACCCATATATGGTTGAAGAGGCTCCCTGACGGGGCTGCAACGGATAGGACAGATGGACGGCACAGAAGGCAGTTCTACCGCAGCGCAGAGCGCGCTGCAGAACGAAGAGCGCGGCACGGAACATTCCGGCGCGGCTCAGAAGACGGGGTTCCTGGGGCGTATTTTCGGCCTCGGCGCCAGCGCGGAAGAGGCGGCGCCGGAAAATGGCACGGCCCAGCCCGCTGACCAGCCCCGCGGCATGATCGCGCTGCGCCGTATGCGGGTGGAGGATGTGGCCATCCCCGCGGCGGAAATCACTGCCGTCCCGGCAAATATCGCCAAGGATGAACTGGTGCAGGTGTTCCGCGACAGCGGCTTCACCCGGATCCCGGTCTATGAGAATACGCTGGACACCCCGCTGGGGCTGGCCCACCTGAAGGATTTTGCCCTCACCCAGGGGTTCAACGGCACCGGCAAGGATTTCGATCTGGAGGCCATGCTGCGCCCCTTGCTGTTTGTGCCGCCCTCCATGCCGGCCGGCGTGCTGCTCACCAAGATGCAGACCGAGCGCCGCCACATGGCGCTGGTGATCGATGAATACGGCGGCGTCGATGGGCTGGTCACGATCGAGGATCTGATCGAACAGGTTGTGGGCGAAATCGAGGATGAACATGACGCCGGCGAGGACCAGACCTGGTTTGAGGAAAAGCCGGGTTGCTACATTGTCCTGTCCCGCACGCCTCTGGATGAATTCGAGGCCGAGATCGGCCGCTCGCTGACCGCCCATAAGGACGTCGATGAAGAAGAGATCGACACGCTTGGCGGGCTGGTCTTCATGCTGTCGGGCCGGGTGCCGGCGCGCGGCGAGGTGGTGCTGCATCCCGACGGGCCCGAGTTTGAAGTGATGGACGCCGATCCGCGCCGCATCAAACGCCCGCGGGCGCGGCTGCCGGAAGCTGCCGGATGACAGATGCGGCGGCTGCTGCACAGCGCCTGACCCGTTTTGCATATGCGCCTCTGGCCTTCGGGCTGGGGGCGCTTCTTTCGCTGGGGCTGGCACCCTGGCACATGCTTTGGGGGGTGCCTTTTGCACTGGGCGGGGCAGGGGCTCTGCTGCTTGCGGCCGCTACGGCCCGCCACGCTGCGCTCACCGGCTGGCTGTTTGGCACCGGCTACTTCCTGTTTGGCCTGTCCTGGATCCTGGAACCGTTTCAGGTCGACGCCGAACGCCACGCTTGGATGGCCCCCTTTGCGCTGCTGTTTCTGGCCGCGGGCCTCGCGCTGTTCTGGGGTGCGGCCTTTTGGGCCGCGGCGCGGCTGGCGCGCGGCGGCTGGCGCCTTGTCGCGCTGCTGGCCGCCCTTAGCCTTGCAGAATTTGCCCGCGCCTATGTGTTCACCGGCTTTCCATGGGCCGCTTTCGGCCAGTTCTGGATCGACACTCCGGCCGCACACCTGTTGCCCTGGACCGGCCCGCACGGCCTTGCGCTGCTGACCCTTGCGGCCACCCTGCCGCTGGCCCTGCTGCCGCGCCGGCCGCTCTTTGCGCTGGCCCCGCTGGCAGCCTCTGCGGCGCTGCTCGC
>CAJXHQ010000094.1 GCA_913054485.1 uncultured Paracoccaceae bacterium | reverse complement strand
TCCGAGGTGTCCCCGATACAGAGATGGCAGGTCACCCCCTGTTCGAATTCAGGCCGCGCCTTGTCGCCCGGCAGGATCGGGCGGCGGCAGCCGTGGCAGAGTTCGTGCGGGCCTTCCTGCAGCCCGTGGCCGACCGAAACCCGGTTGTCGAAGACAAAACACTCGCCCTGCCAAGAGCTTTCCTCCTGCGGCACCTCTTCCAGGTAGCGCAAAATGCCGCCCTTGAGGTGGTAGACATCCTCCACCCCCTGGCCGAGCAAATAATTGGTCGACTTCTCGCAGCGTATGCCGCCGGTGCAGAACATCGCGACGCGCTTGTTGTGAAACCGCGCTTGATTCTCTTCCCACCAGGCCGGGAAATCGCGGAAGCTGGCGGTTTCAGGATCCACTGCGCCCTCGAAAGTACCGATGGCCACTTCGTAGTCATTGCGGGTGTCGATCACCACCACGTCGTCCGAGCGGATCAGATTGTTCCAGTCTTCCGGCTCCACATAGTGGCCAGTGCGCGCCGTCGGGTCGACATCGGGCTGGCCCATGGTGACGATCTCTTTCTTCAGGCGCACCTTCATGCGGCCGAAGGGCGCGTCCTTGGCCTGCGCCTCTTTCCATTCCAGCGCGGCGCAGCCGGGCAGGGCGGTGATATGGGAGAGCACCGCTTCGATGCCGGCCGCAGGCCCGGCGATGGTGCCGTTGATGCCCTCGCGCGCCAGCAGCAGCGTGCCCGTCACGTCTTCGGCTTCGCACAGCGCCAGCAGCGCCGGCTTCAGCGCGGCGGGATCTTCAAAGCGGGTGAAATGATAGAGTGCGGCAATCCTGTACATAGTAAGCGCCAATAGTCCTGTGCCCCCTTGGTTTCAAGGGCTGTTCCTGCTTATCAAGGGGGACAGGACCGGTAAAAAGCCGGCGGGGAGACATAGGATGAGCAACGCACTGGTTGTTGTGGACGTGCAGAATGACTTCTGTCCGGGGGGCGCTCTGGCGGTGCCCGACGGCGATGCGGTGGTGCCGCTGATCAACCGGATGATGGAAGGTGCAGACGCGGTGATCCTGACCCAGGACTGGCACCCGGCGGGGCATTCCTCCTTTGCCTCTTCGCATCCCGGCCAAGCGCCATTCGGCTTGGTCGAGATGGGCTACGGCGGGCAGGTGCTGTGGCCGGACCATTGTGTGCAAGGCACTGAAGGCGCGGCGTTTCACCCGGATCTGCGCACCGATGGCGACCTGATCATCCGCAAGGGATTCCGCAGTGCAATCGACAGCTATTCGGCCTTTTTCGAGAATGACCGCACAACCCCCACCGGGCTGGAAGGCTACCTGCGCAGCCGCGGCATCACGGAGTTGACCTTTGCCGGGCTGGCCACCGATTTCTGCGTTGCTTATTCGGCGATGGATCCTGCGCGCCTTGGTTTTCGCGCCAGTGTTGCGCTGGAGGCTTGCCGGGCCATTGACCTGGAGGGCTCGCTGAGCGCAGCGCTTGAAGAAATGCGGTTGGCAGGTGTTGACCTGAAGGCTGTGTAGTTGGGTTTTTTTAACCTGTTGCCAATAGAGTCGCCCCGCTACATCCGCCATGAGACAGATATGCCGCGCGAGACGTCAGCCATTTCCGACAGCCTTTCCGACAGCCGCCAGGCGAACAGCCCCGAGGGGCTGATGTTGCGCTATGCGCGTGGCCGGGTGCGTTTTTTTGCCGGCCGCCAGATCGTCACGGTATTGGGCGCTTTGGTGCTTTGGGTGACCCTGTCGCCGATGGCGGGCCTTTTTGTGCTCGGTGCGGCCCTGGCCGGAGAGATCCTGGATTGCCTTTACCTGCGCCGGGTTCCGGCCTTGCTGCAGCGGGGCGTGCCGCTGCACCGGATCGATGCAATCAGCACGGGGACCGCCGGGATACAGGCGCTGACCATCACGATCTGTGTCTTTGTGGCCTGGACCGCCCATGAGGGCCACGCGGAACCGCTGTTCGGCATCGGCTTCCTGACCAGCGCGGCGCTGAATGCCGCGCTGCTGGCCCCGCTTCACCGCAACGCCGCCATTGCCCGCCTGACGATCTATGGGCTGGCCCCGTTGACCCTCTTTGCCAGGGAACTGGTCCATGGTTTCCATCTCGAGCCGGTGTATCTGCAGAACCTCGCCGGATCGGTCATGCTCATTGCCACGGTGGTCATGTTTCTGCAGTTTGCGGTGCAGAATTTCAACCGCACCCGCCGCTACAATGAGCTGCAGGAACGCCAGAACGCAGAACTGGAAAAGACAAACCTGCGCCTGTTGGAGAAGCGCGAGCAGGCCCGCCGCCTTGCCGCGGTGGCCGAACACGCCAATGACAGTGTGATCCTGATGGACCGCGACGGCACAATCGGCTGGGTCAACCGGGCGTTCACTGCGATAACCGGCTACACCAGTGCCGAGGCCATTGGCCGCAATCCCGGCGCTTTGCTGAATTCCGAAACCACCGATCCGGACACCGTGAACCGGCTGGCGGAAGTGCGTGAAAAAGGTCAGCCGTTCCGCTGCGAAATCCTCAACCGGGCCAAGGACGGCCGCGAGTTCTGGGTGGAAACCAACCAGGTCCCGGTGCTGGACAGCGACGGCCGGGTCGAGGTGGTGGTCGCGGTGGAGCGAGATGTGACTGCCGCCCGTGACCACGCTGCGGAACTGGAAGATGCCCGGCAGGCCGCCGAAGACGGCGCCCGCGTTAAAGAAGAGTTTCTGGCCACCATGAGCCATGAAATCCGCACCCCGATGAACGGGGTTCTGGGCATGGCGCAACTGCTGTCGGACACCGCGCTGGACGCGGATCAGACCCTCTATACCGAGACCATACTCAGCTCTGCTTCGACGCTGCTTGACCTGATCAATGATGTGCTGGACCTCTCCAAGCTGGACGCCGGCCAGATGGAGCTGAGCACGGTCGACTTCGACCCGCGCGACTGTTTCGAAGGCACTTTGCAGCTGCTGCGGCCTCAGGCGGCTGAGAAGGGGCTGGAGCTGCGGCTGGATGTTGCTGACAGCGTGCCGCAGACACTTTGCGGCGACGACCGCCGGATCCGGCAGATCCTGCTGAACCTTGCAGGCAACGCGGTGAAATTCACCCGCGAGGGTCATGTGACCGTCCGGCTTTCGGCGCGCGAGCAGGGCGCGATGGGGATCGAGCTGACCTGCGCCGTTGAGGACACCGGCATCGGCATTCCCGAAGACAAGCTGGATCATGTCTTCCGCCGGTTTTCGCAGGCGGATGCCGCGACGACGCGCCAGTTCGGCGGCACCGGCCTGGGGCTGACGATCTCGCGCAGGCTGACCGAGGCAATGGGGGGCAGTATTTCGGTCAGTTCCGACCCTGGCCGCGGCTCCTGTTTCACAGTGACCTTGCTGCTGGAACCGTCCAGCACGGCACAGGCGGCAGGCACAGCCGATGCCGCGGATACGGATTGCACCGCGGTTGCCGGGCTGCGGGTGCTGGTCGCCGAGGATAATAAGGTGAACCGCTTGGTGATCAGCAAGTTCCTGCGCGGCCAGCCCATCCAGCTGGAGTTTGCAAAGGATGGCGGAGAGGCTGTCAGCAAATGCCGCAATCTGGATCCTGACCTGGTCTTCATGGACATGTCGATGCCTGTGCTGAGCGGCATTGATGCCACCCGCAGAATCCGCGAAAGCACTGGCCGCCAGCCAGTGATCATCGCGCTCACCGCCAATGCCTTTGCCAGCGACCGTAAAGCCTGCCTGGATGCCGGCATGAACGGTTTCCTCTCCAAGCCGGTCAGCCGTACTGATCTTCTGACGGCCCTGCGCGACTGCGGCGAGGGGCGCGCAGCCGCAGAAGCGGGCTGAATTTCTTGCACCCTCTGCGGTGCTGCCTTAACTGACAGAAGGGCATGACGGGAGGGCTGCCGTGGATATCGCAACGCGCGTCTACAATCACAAATGGAAGATTGATCCGATTGTCCGGCCGCTGATCGACACTGATTTCTACAAGCTTCTGATGTGCCAATCGGTGTTCCGTAACAAGCCGGATACCAAAGTCACCTTCTCGCTGATCAACCGTTCGGCCCATGTGCCGCTGGCTGACCTGATCGACGAGGGCGAACTGCGCGAACAGCTGGACCACATCCGCTCGCTGTCGCTCAGCCGCGGTGAAAGCACCTGGCTGCGCGGCAATACGTTTTACGGCAAGTGCCGGATGTTCCGCCCGGACTTCATGGAATGGTTCGAGAACCTGCGCCTGCCGCCCTATCACCTGGAGCGCAAAGGCGATCAGTATGAGCTGACGTTTGAAGGCAGCTGGCCCGAAGTTATGCTCTGGGAGATCCCGGCGCTGGCAGTGCTGATGGAGCTGCGCAGCCGCGCGGTGCTGGACGGCATGGGCCGGTTCGAGCTGCAGGTGCTCTATGCCCGCGCCATGACCCGGGTGTGGGAGAAGATCGAACGGCTGCGCGGTGTCGACGGCCTGTCGATTGCCGATTTCGGCACCCGCCGCCGGCATAGTTTCCTTTGGCAGGACTGGTGTGTGCAGGCGATGATGGAGGGGCTGGGCCCGGCCTTCACCGGCACCTCGAACTGTCTCATCGCCATGCGGCGCGAGGTGGAGGCGATCGGGACCAATGCCCATGAGCTGCCGATGGTCTATTCCGCCCTTGCGGAAGATGACACCGCGCTTGCTCAAGCCCCTTACGAGGTGCTGTCGGACTGGCACGAGGAGCACGAGGGAAACCTGCGTATCATCCTGCCCGACACCTACGGAACCAAGGGGTTCCTGGACAATGCGCCGGATTGGCTGGCCGGCTGGACCGGTATCCGCATCGACAGCGGCGAGCCGGCCAAAGGGGCGGAGATTGCCATAGACTGGTGGACCTCGCGCGGCGAGGATCCGCGCGGGAAGCGGGTGATTTTCTCCGACGGGCTGGATGTGGAGCAGATCCTTGACCTGCAAACACGGTTCTCCGGCCGGGTTCAGGCGTCCTTCGGCTGGGGCACGCTGCTGACCAATGATTTCCGGGGCCTGGTGCCCGGTGATGGGCTGGCGCCTTTCTCGCTGGTCTGCAAGGCGGTTTCCGCCAATGGGGCGCCAACGGTCAAGCTCTCCGACAACCCGGAGAAGGCCATGGGTCCGGCGGCGGAAGTGGAACGCTACAAGCGGGTATTTGGTGTCGGGCGCCAGGAATCCTTCGAGGTCATCGTCTGAATATCGGAAGCAGCGCCTGCGGCCCCCTCATTGCAGCCTTCTGTGCCCGCGGCTGAAATCACACCTCCGCCGGGATGGTGCGGGGCCGGGCGTTGAGCTCATCAATGGAAAACCCTGCGAGCATTTTGTAGCGGGCGGCATGCGCGGCCAGTTCGGCTTCGGGGATGACCTCGCTGATATGGCCGAACGCCCCGCCACAGAGGTCTTCTACCTGTTGCAGCACGCCGTCCGGGCCGCCGCCGGCGCGGTTGGCTTCAATCACGCCGGAGGTGACCGGCCGGCAGATTGCCTCATAGGCCTGCAACGCTGCCGGTTCAACGCCGTGCTCCAGAATCTGCGCGCCGATGATCCGGGCGTCCAGGATGGCCTGGCTCGCCCCGTTGGAGCCGACCGGATATGTCGGGTGCGCGGCGTCGCCGATCAGCGTGACCGCGCCATCAGTCCAGGCGTGCAGCGGGTTGCGGTCGACCATCGGGTATTCAAAGACAACCTCTGCCCCTTTGATCAATGCGGGCACGTCGATCCAGTCGAACTGCCAGTCCGCGAAGTCCGGCAGAAAATCATTTATGTCCGCCGCCCGGTTCCAGTCTTCACGCTTCCAGGGCGCAGAAGGGTCAAAGGCCTTTTCTGCGATCCAGTTGATGGTGGCCATGCCTGCCGCATCCGGGCCGGAGATCGGATAGGCCACCAGGCGCAGAGTATCGTGGCCGATCATCGCCATGGCGCTGCCGCCAAAGAAGGCCGGAGCGCGGGTGGTGGCGCGCCAGAGGATTTTGCCGTTCCAGATCGGTGCGCCTTCTTCCGGCACCATCTGCGCGCGCAGGGCCGAGTGGATGCCGTCTGCGGCCACAACCAGCCGGCCGCTGATCCTGCGCCCGTCTTCCAAACACAGGTCTGCCCCACCGGCGGTGGTTTCAAACCCGGTTGCGCGGGCCGCTGTTTCCACTGCATCCGTACCGGCGCGGTCCTGCAGCGCTTTCAGCAGCATCATCTGCAAGGCGCCGCGATGCACAGAGTACTGCGGCCACGCATAGCCTGCCCAGGTGCCGCGGGGCTCTTCCCAGATGGTCTTGCCCAGTTTGGAGTAGAACCCCAGCTGCCGGGTCTTCACGCCGATTGCGTCCAGTTTCGCCTCCAGCCCGAGGTCCAGAAGCTCGCGCACCGCGTTGGGCTGCAGATTGATGCCAACCCCCAGCGGGCGGATCTGCGGCGTGCTTTCGAAGATTCTGAACGGCACGCCGATCTGGTGCAGCGTCAGCCCCAGCGTCAGCCCCGCAATGCCGCCGCCTGCAATAAGAACCGTCATGACCGTACTCCCCTGTGGTGAGCGCCAGATAATCAGGCGCAGCACAGCGGGGCAAGGCGCAGAAAGGCCGCAGCTCAGCGCTGGGCGGCGCGGATCAGATCGGGGCCGAAGATGGTGCCGGAATACTGTTCGAGGTAGATTTTCAGCCAGGGGGTGAACCGTTCCGGATGGCGGCGCACTTCGGCGAGAAGGTCATGGTAGTCGACCCAGCGGGTCTCCATCACCTCCTCCGGGTTCACCGCCATCTGCAGCGGCCGGTGCACATGGGCCAGGAAGACATCCACCGCCTCATGCTCCACCATGCCGCCGCCCACATCGGCGCGGTACTCCAGGTGATGGCGGAACTCCGGGTAGAGCCCGGTGATGCCCAGCTCATCCTTCAGGCGGCGGACGGCGCAATCGGCAGGATCCTCGTCCCACAGGGGGTGGGTGCAGCAGGTGTTCGCCCAAAGGCCGGGCGTATGATACTTCCCCAGCGCGCGGCGCTGCATAAGGATTTCGGTGCCTTTGACGGCGAAGACTGACACGGCCTTATGCTTCAGCCCTTTCTGATGGGCCTCCAGCTTGTCCACCGGTGTCAGCGTGCCATCGACCCATGCGGGAATGAGGTTGGTCATAAAATGTCCTGTCGCGCGTTTCGTCTCCCGCGCGGACCGCGCGGATGGCGCAAAGGGCTAATACGGGGAGCAGCGAAAGGCAATCATGAGAAAGGCCGCAGGGGCTGCCTGCGGCCTTTTGCGCTGTGCAAAGGGGCAGCGGATCAGTTGCTGGCTTCTGTGGCTTCTGCGCCTGCGCCCTCTTCGGCGGCTTCTTCAGCTGCCGGTTCCGGTGCCGGGGAGACGCTGACCAGGAAGGCGTAGATGTCCTCGCCGCCTTTCTTCACCTTGAAGGCCATTTTCGATTTGGCTTTCGAGTTGCCGGTAAACTCACGCAGGTATTTTTTCGGGTCCATCAGATAGGTGACGAATTTTTCTTCGTCCCAGATCAGCCCGGCTTCACCGGCAGCAACGATGTCAGCGCCGTATTTGAAGCCCTCGACCAGACCGGCCTGCGCGCCAGGAATGCCATAGAGGTTCGGGCCGGTTTTGCCGCCTTTGACGAAGACCTCACCCTCAGGAGAGGAGACTGCGTGGCAGGACTTGCACTTGTTAAACCCTTTTTGACCAGCCTCGGGGTCGCCTTCTGCAAATGCAGGGACGGCGAGCAGGCTGAGAGCGGCGGTTGCGATGAAACGTTTCATGTCTTGCTCCAATTCTCGTAGCTGAGTGCAATACGGATATCCGCGGCCACAATAGTCAATCGGCGGATTGCCGCGTTTGCGCTAGATCAGCTTTGCGTGTTATTTCTAAATCCGCAGCGGATCACTTCAAGTGCTTTGATTTTATGCGTTTTTCCAGACGGGAAGTATGTCTCCGGCCTGCGGCGTTGCATGGTAAACTCCGCGTGCAATGGCGCGGGAGAGGCACAGCGCCGCGGCGTGGCAGATAATTCCGAGGGAATCGGAGGGCACGTCGCGCGCACCGGTCGCGGCGGCAAAGACCAGATCCCCGTCCGCGGGCGTGTGTGCCGGCACGATGGCTCGGCCGATGCCGTCATGGGCGGCGATGGCCAGCCGCTGGCACTGCGCCTTGGAGAGCGCGGCGTCGGTGGCGACGATGGCGATGGTGGTGTTGCTGCCCTCGGAAGGAAGCTGCAGCTCGCCTGCCAGCTGCATCATCGCGTCCAGCTTGGGGCTGCCGGAACCGCGGCCCAGCCCCGCCGCCGGATCCGGGCCGAGGCCGCCGAATTCGCCGTATATTTCAAACGGAGCGGCCCAGAAGTGCCGCCCGCCCGGCGTGGTAACGCCGCCCATCGGGTTGGGGGCAACCAGCGCGGCCACCGTGGTGCCATCGTCCAGCACCAGCGAGGCCGAGCCGAGGCCGCCCTTCTCGTTGGCCGCCAGCGCCCCGGTGCCAGCGCCCAGGGTGCCAAGCGCGAAGTCTTCAGTGGCGGCGTCAAAGGCCGCGCGGCCAAGCGCCCGGTAGGGGTTATCGGTCCAGGACTTGTCTCCACCATTCAGCAGATCGAAAAGAATCGCGCCGGGCACGATAGGCACCAGCGCCGGGCCAACCGCAAAGCCGCGCCCTGCCGCACGCAGCCCGTCCGCCACGCCCGAGCAGGCATCCAGCCCGAAAGCAGACCCGCCCGACAGCACCAGCGCGTCCACAGCCTGCACCGATCTGTCCGGCGCCAGCAGGT
>CAJXHQ010000093.1 GCA_913054485.1 uncultured Paracoccaceae bacterium | reverse complement strand
TGGGACTATTTTAGCAAAAACAGTAGCCGCGGCCCCTATAGCAATGCAGTACCCCCAATGGGGGAGACCGCCGGACCATCCGCCACCTGCGGGTGGTCCGGCGGACGGCATTGGCTGCAAGGGGCAAAGCTATTCTGTCGCGCCGTTTTCTGCCGGTCAGTCTAGGAATAGGTGCAAAGGGGATGAAGCATTCTGTTCCTTAGCACTCGTTAGACAGAGCCTAAGACGGAAGAGTTACATTACTTAAATCAGTAACTTGAGCGAATATCCCCTTACCGGGATCGAACCAGTCGGCGACCTGCTGCTGTGCTTTGCCTGTTTTTGCAGCAGCCTCAGCGGCAGTGGCGCGCCGCCGTTCACCGCCATTTCCGCCGCTGCCGCCGCCTATCTGCACGCCGCTTTGATGCGATTGGAAATACCACCGAAGACCGCAGGTCCGTGCTGAAAATATGGGCATGGTTTCCCGCAAGGAGGGATTAATTCTGCGACACTTCACCCAAAATTCGCGAAAGCATGGCCTCACACGCCTGCAGTTGGGCCAGAGTCACATACTCATCCGCCTTGTGCCCCTGCCCTTCCATCGAGCCGGGGCCGCAGACCACGGTGGGGATGCCAATGCCCGCGAAATAGCCCGCTTCGGTGCCAAAGGCGACCTTGGTGGTGCTGTTGGTCTGCGCCAGTTTCTGCGCCAGAACGACGACCGGCGCGCCCTCTGCAACGTCCAGCCCCGGATAGGCGTTATACTGCTCCACCTCGATGCGGGCATCGGGGTATTGTTCCCGGAACGGTTCCGCTGCGGTCTCTGCAGCCTGCCGGATGCGGGCTTCGATCATCCCGGCAGGGTCTGACGCCAGATGGCGGTATTCAAACACCATCTCTGCCTTGTCCGGGACAATGTTCAGCGCTGTGCCGCCGTGTATCGTGCCGATATGCACCGTCGAATAAGGCACGCCGTAAGCCTCGTCCCGCCGGCCATTTGCAGCCAGATCGGCCTGAAGCCTCCGCAGCCCGGCGGAAAAATCGCCGGCCAGATGCAGCGCATTCACAAACATCGGGGCAAGCGCGGAATGCCCGGCCTGGCCGTAACACGTGGCCCGAAGCGCGGCCTTGCCCTTGTGGCCCACGGCCACCTGCATCTCCGTCGGCTCGCCCACAAAGGCGGCACGCGGCAGGCCGATGGCAGGTTCCAGCGCGTCCAGCATCTGGCGGATGCCGACGCAGCCGACTTCCTCATCATAAGAAATCGCCAGCTTCAGCGGCTCGGCCAGGTCCATGCGCGAGGCGCGGTCCGCCGCCGACAGCATCGCCGCCAGATAGCCCTTCATGTCGGTGGTGCCGCGCCCGTAATAGCGGTCCCCCACCTGCGTCAGCCGGAAAGGATCGCGGGTCCAGACCTGCCCCTCGACCGGCACCACATCGGTATGGGCCGAGAGCATCACGCCGGGGCCTTCGGGGCCGATGGCTGCAAACAGCCCGGCCTTCTGCCGGCAAGGGGACGGCACCCGCGTCACCCTGAAGCCGCGGATGGTCAGGAAATCCTCGATATAGGCGATGATCCCAAGGTTGGATTTCGCGCTGACCGTGTCGAATGCGATCAGCCGGTCGAGGATTTCCAAAGTTGTCATGCGCTTACAGGCTCGCCGCCACTTCGGTGATCGCCTCACGCAGGATCGCTTCGATCCGGTCGATCATCGCTTCATCCATGATCAGGGTCGGCGACAGGATCAGCACATTGCCCAGCGGCCGCGCGATCAACCCGCGTTTCTGGCAGGCCCCGGCGAGTTTCAGCGCCACCTGCTGCTCAGGATCAAAGCTGGCCTTGGTGGCCCGGTCCTTGACGAATTCGATCCCCATCATGAAGTGGCTGCCGCGCACCTCACCGACGATTTCCATATCGGTCAGACCGCGCAGCTTGCTCTCGAAATAGGCACCGGTGGTTTTCACCCGCTGCGGGATCTGCTCGCGCTCCATGATGGCAATATTGGTCAGCGCCGCAGCCGAGGCGGCCGGGTGGCCCGAATAGGTCATGCCGTGCAGGAACACGCCGCCCGGCCCGGAGATCACCTCGTGGATCTCATCCGACACGATGGTCGCCGACAAGGGCTGGTAGCCCGAGGTCAGGCCCTTGGCGGTGGTGATAATGTCCGGCACCATGCCAAAGACGTCTTCGGAGGCAAAGAAGTGGCCAAGGCGCCCGAAGGCTGTGACCACCTCGTCAGCGACGTATTTGATGTCATTGGCCTGGCAGATCTCCCAGGCGCGGCGGTGGTAGCCCGCAGGCGCGGTGATCACGCCGCCTGCCCCCTGGATCGGCTCGGCGATGAAGGCGCAGATGTTTTCCGCACCAATGCGTTCGATGCTGCTGCGCAGATCGTCGATCAACGCATCCAGGAACTCCGCCTCGGTCATGTCGCCGCCTTCGCGCCAGTAGTGGGGCGAGGCCAGGTGATGCACCAGGTCATTTGCCGCGTGCCAGCCTTCGGAATAGCCCGGCGTGGTCATCGCCATCGCCAGGTGGGTGGAGCCGTGGTAGGCGCCGTGGCGCGACAGGACCAGCTTCTTTTCCGGGCGGCCCTTGCGGATGTTGTAGTGGTGCAGCATCCGGATCGCGGTGTCATTGGCGACCGAACCGGAGTTGCCGAAGTAGACCGCGTTCAAGTGGCCAGGTGCCAGGCTCGCAACCTTATCTGCCAGCGCTGCGGCAGTCGGGTGGGTAAAGTTGTAGAAGGTCGAATAGTAATCCAGCTGCTGCAGCTGGCTGGTGATCGCCGCGATCATCTCGTCGTTGCCGTGGCCGATGTTCACGCACCACAGGCCGCCGATCCCGTCGATCAGCTTGTTGCCGTCATTGTCCCAGACATAGGCGCCCTTGGCCTTGGAGATCACTGTGCGCGCACCCTGCTGCTTCAGCGCATTGAGGTCGGCAAACGACTGGATCAGGTGGTCGTCCTGCTTGAGGATATCATTGGTCGTCGGCATGCCGGATAGCTCCCTGTGTTCGCGCATTTGGCGGCTGTGACTGGTCTGTTCGCTGAGGATGCTTCAGGACACCGGAGGCGCATTTTGGTTCCTGCGGTGACCCGCAGGCGCAGCCGGAACCCGAGTTGGCGCGTTTCCGTCTCCTGGCATCGCTCTGGCCGCAAGATGGCAGGTCGCTTAGTTCGGCGAAAGTCGGGCTTGCGGAAGCACTGCTTAGGGGCGGCCTAAGCCTACGCTTGCCCATGACGCTGCATGCCAGGCACGCTGTCGCCGTTTATCATGTCCTGGCAGTGGCTTACGAAGGCCTTCACGGTGCTTGTCCCGCCTGCCCCGCGCGCCATCACCAGCCCCATCCGCATCGGCCGCACCTCGCCTTTCAGCGGGATGAACGCCAGGTCTCCGCCATCGGGCGAACGGTCGCTGAGGGGACGGATATTGAGGATCGAATAGCCAAAGCCATTGGCCACAAGGCTGCGCACCACCCCCATGTCGCGGCTGCGTTCGGCGATCTTCGGCTTCAGCCCGCGTTCGGAGAAGAAGGACAGGAAATACTCCGAGCTGAGCGGCAAATCCAACAGCACCATCGGGTGATCGCGCAGATCCTCGACCGAGACCTCATCGCGCGCCGCAAGCGCATGATCCGCAGGTGCCAGCACATAGGGCGGCAGGTCCACCAGCGGGATGAACTCCAGGTCGGCGGGAATATCCAGATCATAGCTCAGCGCAATGTCCAGCTCGGCGCGGCGGATCCGGCTGAAGATCTCCGCCTGGTTCAGCTCCTCCTGGCGCATCCGCACATCCGGATAGAGCGCCTGAAAGCTGTGGCGCACCTTGGGCAGGATGAACTGGGCAAAGGTCAGCAGGCAGCCGACGCTCAGCGGCCCCTGCACATTGCCCGATATATCGCCGGCCATGCTGGTCAGCAGCTCCGCCTCGCGCAGCACCTTCTGGGATTGCTCCATCAGCCGCTGCCCGGCGGTGGTCAGCGACAATCCTTGCGCGTGTTTTCGCACAAAGAGCGCCAGCCCAAACTCCTCCTCCAGCTGGGCCACCGCGGCTGAGATGGAGGGCGACGAGACATTCACCTTCTCCGAGGCCGCCGCAATCGAGCCGCACTCGCCCACGGCGGTGAAATATTCAAGCTGGCGAAGGGTGTAACGCAGAGGCATGATTTACTTATGCCTCCGCTTGAGGTGGTTGTTCAAGGACCGCCGGTTTCCGGATCAGGACTTGTACTTGATCCAGGTGGTCTTCAGCCCGGTGTATTTTTCAAGGCTGTGCAGCGACAGGTCGCGCCCGAAACCGGATTGTTTCATGCCGCCAAAGGGCGTCTGCGCCGACAGCGCGTCCACCGTGTTCACCGACACCGTGCCCACATGCAAGCGCTCCGACACCCGGCAGGCGCGGCTGAGGTTGTCCGTCCAGACCGAAGCCGCCAGGCCGTAGATCGAGTCATTGGCCATGGTGACGGCTTCCTCTTCGCTATCAAAGGGGATGACCGACAGCACCGGACCAAAGATCTCATCCCGCGCCAGCGGGTCGTCATGGGACACATCGTCAAAGACGGTCGGCTGCACAAAACAGCCCTTGCCATCCACAGTGACACGCTCGCCGCCCGCAACCAGATTGGCCGACTGTTTGCCGCCCTCAATGAAACGCATGATCCCGTCGAGCTGCTTTTCCGTCACGATCGCCCCCATCTTGGAGGCCGGATCCAGCGGGTTGCCCGGCTGCGTCGCCGCCGCGCGTTCGATCATTTTCTCGACGAAGGCGTCCTTGATGGAGCGTTCCACATAGAGCCGCGAATTGGCAGAACACACTTCACCCTGGTTGAAGAAGATCCCGAAGGCCGCCATGTCGGCGGCGGCATCCAGATCCTCGCAGTCGGCAAAGACCAGATTGGGGGACTTGCCGCCAGTCTCGGGCCAGACCTGTTTCAGGTTCGACTGGCCCGAATACTGCATGAACATCTTGCCGATGGCAGTGGAGCCGGTGAAGGCAAGGCAGTCCACATCCATATGCAGCCCCAACGCCTTGCCCGCAGTGGCGCCATAGCCGGGCACCACGTTGAATACCCCATCCGGCACACCAGCCTCTGCTGCCAGCTCTGCCAGACGCAGGGCAGACAGCGGCGATTGCTCCGCCGGTTTCAGCACCACAGAGTTGCCCGCCGCCAGCGCCGCCGCCGCTTTCCAGGTCGCCATGTCCAGCGGAAAGTTCCAGGGCGTCACTGCGCCCACAACACCCAAGGGCACGCGGGAGACAAGCGCCAGATCACCGGGGCCGGTCGGGGCCACTTCGTCATAGACCTTGTCGATGGCCTCGGCATACCACTGGAAGAAATGCGCCGATCCGGGCGCATCCACGGTCACCGCATCGGTCACCAGCTTGCCCATGTCGAGGCTGTCCAAAAGCGCCATCTCTTCCAGGTTCTCGCGGATCAGCTCCGCCAGCTTCAGAAGCACCGCCTTGCGCCCGCCCGGATCCATGCCCCTCCAACGCCCGTCCTCAAATGCAGCGCGGCCCGCGGCCACGGCGCGGTTGATGTCCTCCTCACCGCCCGAGGCCACCTCGGCCAGCACCGCGCCGGTCGCCGGGTTGATGCTCTGAAACACCTCACCCGAGGCCGCATCCACGAATTTGCCGCCGATGAAGGCCTGGTTGCGGAAGCTCAGCTCGCCCGCTTTGCGGGTCCAGTCCTGAAGGGTGTTCGCGCTCATGTTCCTGTCTCCCTGATTTCTTATTCGTCGCCCGGCACGCCGTAGGACGGTGCCTCGCGCGGATCCAGCGCGCGCTGCACGTAGGCCTCCAGCTGCGGCTTATAGACCTCCCAGGCGGTGGCGATATTCTCGACGGGGCAATCCCCGGTCCAGTCGCAGCGCAGCTCGGCCACCGGCCAGGCCACCTTGTCGACAATCAGCAGGCCTGCCGAATGCACCGGCCCCGCCTCGCCGCCCGCCGCCAGCCCGGCGCGCATCGCGGCAATCAGCCGGTCGCCGATATGGCCCGTCGCAGCCTCAAACCCCTCCACGATGGCCTGGCAGACGCCTTCATTGGCCAGAAGGTTCCCGCCCGAGGCCACATCCCTGCCTTCGGCCTGTGTCCAGATGCCCAGGGATTTCGGCCCCGAGTGGATCGCCGTGCGCCCCTGCGCATCAACCGCCAGCACCTGCCGGTATTCGATGAAGCGGCCCAGATCCCGCACACCGGCAATGGCTTCGCCTGCGGACATTCCGCCCTGCATCATGTCCAGCGCCAGCGGACCCAGCGAAGGATCTGTCACATTCTGGCTCGCCACCGCGCCCACACCTGCGCGCGCAAAAGCACAGCGCGCCGCCACCGCCGGCGATGACGACGAAATCGCCATCCCGAACATGCCCGTCTCAGCGCAGCGCGCCACCAGAGAAAACGTCATAGATAAAGCCTCTTAACCTGCCCGAAACGAAGGCCCCGCCCTTCTTCTGTTTGAAAATATCCCCGGGGGAGTCGCCAATGTCGCGCCATTGGTTCAAGCGACAATGGCGACGGGGGCAGACAGCCCCCCAGGGCAATCAGTCAGGGATAACGGCTGTGCCGTCAATCTCCACCAGCCACTCGGGCCGCGCCAGCGCCTGCACCACCAGGCCGGTCGACACCGGATAGACGCCTTTGATATATTCGCCCATGGTCCGGTAGACCGCCTCGCGGTGGCGCACGTCGGTGATATAGACCACCACTTTCACCAGATGCTCCATCGACCCGCCGGCCTCTTCGATCAGCTGACGGATATTCTGCATCACCTTATGGGTCTGCTCGACCGGGTCGTGGCTGTCGATGTTCTTGGCATCATCCAGATTTTGCGGGCATTGGCCGCGCAGGTAGACGGTCTTGCCGCCGCTGGTGACCACCGCCTGGCAAAGGTCATTGTCCAGGTTCTGCTCCGGATAGGTCTCGGCAGTGTTGAACTTGCGGATACGGGTATGGGCCATGGTGTGCTCCGTGGGAATTTGGCTTGCGCATCAGAGCGCTGAAACAGGTTACGGCAGAACAGCATGACCTGCTCTGCCGCAAAAGGAGAAATGCAGGATCAGCCCTCGCCGGGGCTGCGGTAGCCGCGGTAGGTCCGCTGGATGGCGATCTGATCGGCCACATGTTTGGCGTCATGCCAGACCCCCCAGATGAAGGTCGATCCGCGGCGCGACTGCCAGGGCAGGCCGAGGAAATAGACCCCCGGTTCCGACGACACACCGCGCTGATGCGCAGGCTTGCCGTTCTCGTCGAAGGCATCCGCCTGCAGCCAGTCGAATTCCTGCCGGAACCCTGTGGCCCAGATGATCGCGGTGATGCCCTCGGCTGCCAGATCCAGGGCGCGGACCGGGCTGGTCAGGCAATCAGGATCAGCGGGTAGCATACGGGCCCCGGGTTCCTCCGGCAGGTCCAGACCGTTGGCCTCGATATAGGCATCCGCGGCGTCCAGCATCGACAGGTAGTTGGCGTCACCCCCGGCCACATTGGCGGCCAGATCGCCGGCAAAAGTCACGGTGCCATCCTCGTAGCCTTCGGTCAGGCCGGTGAGAGTGACGCCCTCATGGGCAAGGCGGCGGAAATCCATTGTCTGGCCGCCATACGCCCCGCTGACGGAGATGGTCACATGTTCGGTGCCCGGCTTCATGGCCGCAACGTCCCAGAGCCCCAGAACGCCGAGCCACCAGACAAAATCACGGCCGCGGTAGGCGCTCGGCGGCCGGTCGTGCGGGCCGACCGACAGGCAGACCTTCTTGCCCGCCCGGTTCAGCTCATCCGCGATCTGCGCGCCGGAGGAGCCGGCGCCGACCACCAGGACCCCGCCCTCGGGCAGCTGTTCCGGGTTGCGGTAGTCAAAGGAATGCAGCTGTTTCACTGGCGCATCCCCCGGCACCACCGGCGGAATCACCGGGTGCTGGAAGGCACCGGTTGCAGCCACGATACTATTGGCCTCGATCACCCCGTCCGAGGTCTCTACGGTGAAGCCTGCGCGGCCCTTGTTGCGGGCCGCCTTCAAAACCTCCACCCCGGTGCGCACCGGCGCCTTGATCATCTCGGCGTAGCTGACGAAATAATCGGCGATCGCTTCCTTGCCGACAAATTCATCGGGGCCGTTCCCGGTGAACTCCAGCCCTGGAAACCGGTCGTGCCAGGCCGGACCGTTGGCAACCAGCGAATCCCAGCGCCCTGTGTGCCAGCGTTCAGCGATCCGGTCCCGCTCCAACACCAGGTGCGGTACGCCCAGGCGTGTGAGATGTTCGCTCATCGCAATACCGGCCTGCCCGGCGCCCACCACCAGCGTGTCTGTTCTCTCGGTCGGCATATCGTGGTCCTTTGCTGCAACTCTGCGCAGTCAGGTCAGGGCCCGGCGGGCCGGGAATGCCCCTGCCCGCATCACCGGTCCGGCACTGTGCGCGTTTCATCGCAAAGGTTTCACGGCAGGTGGCTTAGGCAAAAGAACTCTTTGGCTTACCCCTAATTCGGGGATGCCTAACGGTGCGGCCAGCCGGGGACCTGCGAAAGCTAACCGCGCCGGATTTCAAGGTACAGCCACGGCTAACCGCGCCCTCGATCCTGCCGGCTGCCGGCCAAATATGCATTGAGACAGGAAAAGCGCGTTTCCGGCCACCGCCGCGACATCCTCTTGGCGCCGGCTGTCCAGACAGGGCTAAGTTCAAGACCGGGCTGAGTTCAAGACAGGACCAGGCAGATTCTCACGCGCGGTATTATGTCTGGTGCGATTTCAAAGGCTGGATGGTGGGTCGTGAGAGGCTCGAACTCC
>CAJXHQ010000092.1 GCA_913054485.1 uncultured Paracoccaceae bacterium | reverse complement strand
GACCTTGCCCTTGGGGAAAAGGATGAAGATGTCGGTCCGGTTGCCGCCCGCAAACGCGTCGATCGCCGCGCCGCCGGTATCGCCGGAGGTGGCACCGACGATGGTGGCACGCTCGCCGCGCTCCGCCAGCACATAGTCCATCAACCGGGCCAGCAACTGCATGGCGACATCCTTGAACGCCAGCGTCGTGCCATGGAAGAGTTCGAGCACGAAATCGTTCGGTCCCGTCTGCACCAGCGGCGCGACCGCCGGATGCCGGAAGGTCGCATAGGCGTCGTCGATCATCGACCGCAGCTTCTCGGCCGGAATTTCGTCGCCGGTGAAGTGGCTCAGGATCGTGAAGGCGACCTCCTGGTAGGTCTTGCCACGCAGGTCACGGATCTGCCGCTTGGTCAGCACCGGCCACTCGCGCGGCACGTAGAGCCCTCCGTCGCGAGCAAGTCCGGCCAGCAAGGCGTCACGGAAGCCGAGTGCGGGAGCCTCTCCACGGGTAGAAATGTATTCCACGACCTTGAATCCCTAATCGATTTTTGTTTGCGCCGCTGATATAGACCATGAAAATCCACGGCGAAAGGCCGGAAGAACTCATCTTCCGTACGCCGCAGGTGGACAGGATAAGATGTTGAGAAGGGTGAGTTCAGTGTTTGGCACGGTAACGCGCAGGCTTTTGTCGGTTTCTCTCCTGGCCCTGGTTGCCGGTTGCAACTCCTCTTCGCCCACCTCGGGGCTGACCTCTGCAGCGCCAGGCGCATAGGCCGAGACGGCGATGCCCGTCGTACAGGCCTTCTGCCCGCCGGTGGTGATGCGCGAGGAGACGGCGGTCTACCAGACCTATGCACGCGGCGGCCAGGACGACCCGGAGAAGCTGATCTACCAGGCCTCGCTGGCCGACGCGACGCGCCAGTGCACCGCCAACGAAACCACGATCACCATCAACGTCGTGGCCCAGGGCCGTGTCGTTGCGGGTCCTGCGGTGACGGCCGGCCAGATCACCCTGCCGGTGCTGGTGGAAGTCGTCGATGGCGACAACGTCATCTACTCGCAGAAGGTGAGCTTCCCGGTCGAAATGCCGGCTGCCGGTACGCAGTTCATCTTCAGCAAGCCGGACGTGCAGATCCCGAATGCGCAGGGCGGCGCCTCGCGCTTCACCCGCGTCCGTCTCGGCTTCGACATTCCCGCGAAAAGATAACGCGCCGCGAAGGCGCCGGCCGTCAGACCGCGTCGGCCCACTCGCCGAGCGCGGCAACGACCGCAGGCAGATCCGTCATGCGCGCGATCACCGTTTCGGCGCCGGCCTCCGTCAGGCGGTCGGCGTGGCTCGGGTAGGTATGCGAGGCGCCGGTAAAGCCGACGACGCGCATGCCCGCCGCAGCGGCTCCGTGGATGCCGTGGACCGAATCCTCGATCACCAGCACCTTCTGCGGCGAGACGTCGAACTGCTTGGCCGCATGCAGGAAGATATCCGGCTTCGGCTTGACGCGGTCCGGCCCGAGATCCTTTGCAGAAAAGATGTGCGGCTCGAAATACGGCTTCAGTCCGACCTTCTCCAGCATCATGTCCAGCCGGTGCATGCTGGAATTGGAGCAGATGCAGCGCTGCGTCGACAGGCGCGCCAGCGCGAATTTGACGCCCTCAATGATCTTCACGTCGCGGGCAAGCCGCGCGTCGAGCAGGTTTTCAGACTTGTCGAGGCCGAGAGCGGAATATCGGCTTCCTTCTCCACCTGCAGCAGGATGTTGCGCCAGGTCATGCCCGCAAAGCGCTCGCCCATTTCCTCGGTGCTGATCGGATAGCCGGCTTCCGTCAGCAGGCGTGATTCCACCTGTGCCGCGATGATTTCGGAATCGACGAGCACGCCGTCGCAATCGAAGATGATGAGGTCGAAGCCGTTCATGGAAATGCCTTTGTCGAAGCTGAGGCGGGTCTTTTATACGATGGGGTCCCGATGCTCAACTCTCGCGCCGGCAGGGCAGGGAAGAGCGCAGCGGGAGGCTCGAAGGGTTTGGCCGGCTGCCGGCCTCAGGCGTCGGGGGCGGTCGGTCCCGCGGGAAAGAGCGACAGGAACATCCGCTCTCCCTCGGGCTTGAACAGCACCGCGCGGCTGTCGTCGCTGCGCCTTGCCCAGCCCTTGCCCAGAAAATGCGCCAGCAATGCCTTGCCGACCACGCCCGCCAGATGCGAGCGCCTTTCGCTCCAGTCGAGGCAGGACTTGCAGAGCGGCCGCCGGGAGGAGGTCGGCGCGGTCAGGGTGATGCCGACCTCGGAAAGCCGTCGCTTGCCCTCGGGCGTCAGGCTCAGTTCCGTGCCGTCTGCGCGGATCGCTCCGCTGGCGATCAGGCTGTCGAGCATCCGGACGCCATAGTCGCCGGCGAGGTGGTCGTAGCAGACGCGCGCCTTGCGCAGCGCCGGATCCTTCGGCCCCGGCCGGTGGCGCAGATGGCCCCGGCTGGCGGCAAACCCCATGATCGCCTCCAGCAGTGCGCCTGTCTGCGTGTCCGCCAGCGCAAAATAGCGGTGCCGTCCCTGCTTGCGCTGCGAGATCAGACCGCCGTCCTCGAGCTTCGAGAGGTGCGAGCTCGTTGTCTGCAGGGTCACCCCGGCCGCCTGCGCCAGCTCCGTCGCCGTCAGCGCCTGGCCACCCATCAGCGCCGTCAGCATGTTGGCGCGGGCGGGATCGCCGATCAGCGCGGCGATGCGGGCGATGTCAGGTCCGTCTCTCATAGTTCGACCATAGTCGAAACATGGCCTTCGTCAAAGCCTGTAAGACAGGGGCGCATATCAAGGAGACCTGCACATGCTGACCTGCGTGATCCGCTACCAGATCGACCCGGCGAAAAAAGCCCAGTTTGAACGCTATGCCCGCAATTGGGGGCAGGCCATCCCGCGCTGCGGAGCAGAGCTGACCGGTTATTTTGCGCCGCACGAAGGGTCTTCCACACTGGCCTACGGGATCTACAATATCCCCAGCCTCGCCGCATACGAGGCCTACCGCGCCCGGCTGGCCGCCGATCCGCTGGGGCGGGAGAATTATGAATTCGCACAGGCAGAGAAGTTCATCCTGCGCGAGGACCGGACCTGGCTGACGCTTGCCTCGACCCCGCATGGAGCGCGCGCATGATTGCGGTGATTTTTGAAGTTGAGGCGGCTGAGGGGCAGAGTGCGGCCTATCTGGACCGCGCCGCTGGCTTGCGGCCGCTGCTGGATCAGGCAGAAGGGTTCATCTCGGTCGAGCGGTTCCAGAGCCTCACTGATACGAACAAGCTGCTGTCGCTGTCCTTTTGGGAGAGCGAGGCAGCGGTGGCCAGGTGGCGGCAGACAGAGGAACACCGCGCGGCCCAGCAGGCCGGGCGTGCAGGGGTATTCTCAGGCTACCGGCTGCGGGTGGCTTGTGTCCTGCGTGACTACGGGATGGAAGACCGGGCGGCCGTCCCGGAGGACAGCCGCGCCGTGCATGGCTGAGGCTACAGCGCCGCCGCCAGCCGGGTGCCCTGATTGATCGCCCGCTTCGCGTCCAGTTCGGCGGCCACATCTGCGCCGCCGATCACATGCGGGGTGATGCCGCGTTCTATCAGGGCATCCGCCAGCGTTCGGTCTGACACCTGGCCTGCACACATCACGATGGTATCGGCTTCGATCAGCGTCGGGGTTTCGCGCGCTTCGCCGAAGGAGACATGCAGCCCCTGCGCGTCGATCTTCTCGTAGTTCACGCCGCCGACGAAATTCACACCCTTCATCTTCAGCGTGGCGCGGTGGATCCAGCCGGTGGTCTTGCCCAGCCCCTTGCCATGGCGCTGCTTCTTGCGCTGCAAGAGGGTGACATCGCGGGCCGGGGCTTCGGGTTGGGGGCCTTCGGGGGCGAGGCCCGCACGGTGCTCGGCCGGGTCGGCAACACCCCATTCCTTCATCCAGAGCGGCAGGTCTTCGGTAGGGCTGGTGCCTTCGTGCAGCAGGTATTCGGAGACATCAAAGCCGATGCCGCCCGCCCCAATGACGGCGGCGCGTTTGCCCACCGGTGCCTTGTGGCGCAGCACATCGATGTAGGAGACGACGTTGGTGCCGTCCTGCCCCGGAATGCCGGGATCGCGCGGGATGACACCGGTGGCGATCACCACCTCGTCAAAACCCGCCAGATCATCGGCGCCGGCTTCGCGGCCCAGCTGCAGCTTGACGCCGGTCTCCGCCACCATGGTGCGGAACCAGTCGACAAGGCCCCAGAACTCTTCCTTGCCGGGCACCTGTTTGGCGATGTTCAACTGCCCCCCGACTTCGTCAGCACGGTCAAACAGGGTCACATCATGGCCGCGCTGGGCGGCTGCGATGGCAGTGGATAGCCCGGCAGGGCCAGCGCCCACAACGGCCACGGACTTCGGGACGGCGGTCGGCTCCAGCAGCAATTCGGTCTCGTGGCAGGCGCGCGGGTTGACTAGGCAGGAGGTCAGCTTGCCGCCGAAAGTGTGGTCCAGGCAGGCCTGGTTACAGGCGATACAGGGGGCGATCAGGTCGGCGCGGCCCTCTGCGGCCTTTTTCACGAAATCCGCATCCGCCAGCATCGGGCGCGCCATCGACACCATGTCGGCGCAGCCTGTTGCCAGCACCTCTTCACCCACTTCGGGGGTGTTGATGCGGTTGGAAGTGATGACCGGAATGCCAACCTTGCCCATCAGCTTCTTGGTGACCCAGGCAAAGGCCGCCCGCGGCACCGAGGTGGCGATGGTTGGGATGCGCGCTTCGTGCCAGCCGATGCCGGTGTTGAGGATGGTGGCACCTGCCTTCTCGACCTCCTGAGCCAACTGCACGACTTCCTCATGGGTGGAGCCATTGGGGATCAGGTCGATCATCGACAGCCGGTAGATGATGATGAAATCCTCGCCCACGGCCTCGCGGGTGCGGCGCACCACCTCAACGGGCAGGCGCATCCGGTTCTCATAGGATCCGCCCCAGCTATCCTCGCGCTTGTTGGTGTGGGTGACCAGGAACTGGTTCAGGAAATACCCTTCCGAGCCCATGATCTCGACCCCGTCATAGCCCGCTTCGCGCGCCAGCCGGGCGGCGTTGACGATATCCGCGATCTGCGTTTCGATGCCGTCTTCATCCAGCTCTTTTGGTGCAAAGGGCGAGATCGGCGATTTCACCGCGCTGGGGCCGACACAGTCCGGGCTGTAGGCATAGCGCCCGGCGTGCAGCACCTGCATGGCGATCTTGCCGCCTGCCGCATGTACTGCCTCTGTCACCACCCGGTGGTTGGCGACGTCCCCGTCCGAGGTCATCATCGCGGCTCCCGGCAGGACCGAGCCTTCCAGGTTCGGGCCGATGCCGCCGGTTACCATCAGTGCGACACCACCGCGGGCGCGGGCGGCGTAGAACTCCGCCACCCGGTTCCAGTCCTTGGTCTCCTCCAGCCCGGTGTGCATGGAGCCCATCAGCACACGGTTCTTCAGCGTGGTGAAGCCCAGGTCAAGCGGGGCCAGAAGGTGCGGGTAACCGGTCATCGTCGAATCCTCTCACGCGGGGTATGCCTAGCTGCGCCGCAGTCTTTCCTTACGTTCGCGTAAAGTCACGCGCAACGCCGCGTCACACCCTTGCGTGCCGCTGCCGCTGGGGTAAGGGTAGGGCGGAATTCAGGAGAGAGCCATGACCCCCGACGAAATTGCAAAACTGCCCTACCGCCCCAACGTTGGCGTCATGCTGATCAACCAGGCAGGCGCGGTTTGGGTCGGCCAGCGCAAGGACCGCTACGAGGACGCCTGGCAGATGCCCCAGGGCGGGATCGACCGCGGCGAGGACGCCTACGAGGCCGCGCTGCGCGAACTGGAAGAGGAAACCGGCGTCTCCCGCGGTCTGGTGCAGCTGGTGGCCGAAAGCGACGGCTGGCTGACCTATGATCTGCCGCACGCGGTGGTGCCGGAGTTCTGGGGCGGCAAATACCGCGGGCAGGAGCAAAAATGGTACCTGCTGCGTTTCACCGGTCGGGATGACCAGGTGAATATCGAGACAGGCCACCCCGAGTTCTCCGCCTGGTGCTGGCAGCCGGTGAACCAGCTGGTGGTGAAGATTGTACCCTTCAAACGCGAGGTCTATGCCCGCGTGATCGAAGAGTTCCGGTCTCACCTTTGACCGCTGGCTGCTGGGTTCAGGGGCTCTGCCCCTCTGCGCTGCGCGCATTCACCCCGGAGTATTTGTGAAAAGATGAATGCAGGTGTACCCTTGCCGTCCTTCACCTTTGCAAAAATACTCCGGGGGAGCGCCCTTCGGGCGCGGGGGCAGCGCCCCCATTTCGCGCCGCGCAGCGGCGCGCGGCCCAACGGGAGGAGGGGGCTCCGCAGGAGCCCCTGACGACGGGCGGGAGAGCCTGCGGTTCTCAGAGCAGCCCTTCGGCGCGCAGCAGCGCTTGCATGTTGGCTTCGGGGCGCGGCCCGATGTGGCTGATCACTTCGCGGGCGCAGACACAGCCGATGCGGGCGCAGGTTTCCAGATCGCGGCCTGTGGCCAGGCCAAAGAGGAAACCGGCGGCGAACTGGTCGCCGGCACCGGTGGCGTCCAACGGCACGACCTTTTCTACCTGCACGTCAATGCGCCCCTTACCGGTGATCACGCTGACTCCGTCGCCCGATCGGGTGCAGACCACCAGCGGGCAGATCGCGGCGGTTTTGGCCAGGGCCTCGTCCAGGTCGTCAGTTTCAAACAGCGATTTGATCTCGGCCTCATTGCCGATCACGAAATCCAGCTCGTTCTCGATCAGGTTCAGGAAGTCGGCGCGGTGACGCTCGACGCAGAAGGGGTCGGAGATGGCGATGCCCGCCTTGCCGCCCGCAGCCGTGCAGTCGCGCGCGGCTTCTAGGAAGGCCGATTTGCCCTTGTCCTTGTCAAAGAGGTAGCCCTCCAGGAACATGATTTTCGCGTTGCCGGCGACGTCTTTGGACACATCCGCCGAAGACAGCTCGGACGAAATCCCGAGATAGGTATTCATCGACCGCTCGCCGTCGGGGCAGACAAAGATCATCGAGCGCGAGGTCGGCAGCTCGCCGCCCGCCACCGGCGGGTTCACAAAATCAACGCCGTCCTTGGCCATGGCACCGGCATAGAAATGCCCCAGCGCATCATCATGCACGCGGCCGATGAAGGCGGATTTCAGCCCCAGCGCGCCCGCACCGGCAATGGTGTTGGCCACCGAGCCGCCGGGGGTCTGCACGCGCTCGTTCATCGCCGCGTAAAGCACCTCGCCGCGGTCGCGTTCGACCAGCTGCATGATGCCTTTTTCGATCCCCATCATTTCGAGGAAGCTGTCGTCGCCGTGGCTGATGACATCCACAACAGCGTTGCCGATGCCGACGATTTCGTAGGTGGTCATATGTTCTTGTCCTCGAATTGACAGAGGTCTCGGATAAGGCAGGTGCCGCACAGCGGTTTGCGGGCCTTGCAGTGATAACGGCCGTGCAGGATCAGCCAGTGATGGGCGTGGAGCTGGAAATCGGCCGGGATATGGTCCTCAACGGCGCGTTCCACCGCGTCCACATCCTTGCCAGGCGCAATGCCCGACCGGTTGCCGACGCGGAAGATATGGGTGTCCACGGCTTGCGCGGGCTGGCGCCACCACATGTTCAGCACCACATTGGCTGTCTTGCGGCCTACGCCCGGCAATGATTGCAGTGCTGCGCGGGAATTCGGCACCTCGCCGCCGAAGTCGTCGACCAGAATGCGCGAAAGCTTGATCACATTCTTGGCCTTCTGCCGGAACAGGCCGATGGTCTTGATGTGGTCTGTCAGGCCTTCTTCGCCGAGATCCAGCATCTTTTGCGGCGTGTCGGTGATCTTGAACAGGTCGCGTGTCGCCTTGTTGACACCCGCATCGGTCGCCTGCGCCGAGAGCGCCACGGCGACAACAAGCGTGTAGACGTTCACATGCTCCAGCTCGCCCTTAGGTTCGGGTTCGGCATCGCGGAAGCGGGTGAAGATCTCGCGGAGGGTATGATAATCGAGTTGCTTGGCCATTGCAGGCCCTTATGGACCGGCCAGGGGCTGCGCTGCAACGGTTAAGCGCGGGAATGGTTCAGGAGGGGTTTCCGCCCTGCTCCAGCGCCACAGAGACGGCCTCGAATTCCGCCGGGGTCTCGTCCCCGCCTGCGCAGAAGCTGGCGACAGTCACGGGGGCCGGCAGGCCGGGGAAATGTGCCACCAGATTGGCAGAGAACGGCCCGCAGCCGGTATGGCCCAGCACGGTGCCCGCGCACGGCGCCTCGCCGTTCATCAGGCCGAGGCCATAGCCAATGCGGGACCACACGCGGCCGGGAATGGCTGGTCCTTCCATGTCGCGCGCCAGCATCATGGCGCGGGTTGCATCGCTGAGAAGAGGGCCGTGCAGCAGGGCCTGCAGCAGCCGGGCCGCCTCCAGTGCCGTGCCAGTCAGACAACCGTGATAAACCCAGCCGGGGTGATAGCCCTGCGCGTCCCAATGGAGCGTTTCGAAGTCCTCCGGGGTTGCGGCCAGCCGGGCGGAGAGGTTCAGTGGTGCCATGATTTCCGCCTGCATGATTTCGGCCAGCGGCGCGCCGTGCTGCCGTTCCAGCCAGTGCCGCAGCAGAAGGTATCCCGCGTTGGAGTAGAGCCAGCCTTTGCCGGGGTCAAAGGCGGGGCCTTCGGCACGCACGGCGGCCAGAAGCTCTGCGGGCGGCCATGGGGTTTGCCCGGCGGCTACGGCGGATTTATAGGCGGGCAGGGGGCCATAGTCGCGCAGGCCGGACCGGTGCTGCATCAGCTGGCGCAGGCTGAAGGCCTCGCCGGTCAGCGGCG
>CAJXHQ010000091.1 GCA_913054485.1 uncultured Paracoccaceae bacterium | reverse complement strand
CCCCGCATCAAAAAGGGGGCTGTCTGCCCCCTCTTGAGCCCCGGGGGCTCAATTCACCTCCGAGGATATTTCCCGCCAAATGAAGCCTAGATCCGCTCGATGGCGATGGCAGTGCCTTCGCCGCCGCCGATGCAGATCGCGGCAACGCCGCGTTTCAGCCCGCGGTTTTCCAGCGCATTGAGCAGCGTGACCATGATGCGCGCGCCCGAGGCGCCGATCGGGTGGCCCAGCGCGCAGGCACCGCCGTTCACGTTCACCTTGTCGCGCGGCAGGCCCATCTCGGCCATGAAGGCCATGGGCACGACGGCGAAGGCCTCGTTCACCTCCCAGAGGTCAACATCGCCCTTGTCCCAGCCGATCTGCTCCAAAAGTTTTTGAGCCGCCGGAACAGGCGCCGTGGTGAACCAGCCGGGTGCCTGGGCATGGCTGGCGTGGCCAAGGATGCGGGCGCGAACCGCCAGCCCCTGCGCCGCCGCCGCTTCTTCCGAGGCCAGCACCAGCGCCGCCGCGCCGTCGGAAATGGAAGAAGCATTGGCCGCTGTCACCGTGCCATCCTGGCGGAAGGCCGGTTTCAGTGCAGGGATCTTGTCCGGGCGCGCCGATTTCGGCTGCTCATCCGCATCGAAACAAGTCTCGCCCTTGCGGGCCTTCACGGTGACCGGTGCAATCTCCCCGTCAAAGGCGCCGCTTGCCTGGGCCTCCAGCGCATTGGAGAGCGACTTCAGCGCGAATTCATCCTGCGCCTCACGGGTAAACTGGTACTTCTCCGCACAATCCTCAGCAAAGGTGCCCATCAAGCGGCCCTTGTCATAGGCATCCTCCAGCCCGTCGAGGAACATGTGATCCACCACCGCCCCGTGACCGATCCGCGCCCCGCCACGCATCTTCGGCAGCAGGTAGGGGGCATTGGTCATGCTTTCCATCCCGCCTGCGATCATCGTGTCCGCGTGGCCGAGCGCAATCTGGTCATAGGCAATCATCGCCGCCTTCATGCCCGATCCGCACATCTTGTTGAGCGTGGTTGCCGGCACCTCCTCGCCGAGCCCCGCCGCAAACCCGGCCTGGCGTGCCGGCGCCTGGCCCTGGCCCGCGGGCAGAACACAGCCCATTAGCACTTCGTCAACCGTATCTGTCCCGGCGCCCGCCAGCGCCGCCCGGATTGCCGCGCCGCCCAAATCCGCCGCCGGCAGCCCGTCGAACATGCCCTGAAAGCCGCCCATCGGCGTACGCGCCGCCCCGGCGATGACCACTTTATGCATTCTCTCTCCCCCTTATGTTTGCCAGATCTTTGCCATATGCATACCGAATGGTAAGAATTGGCGTCTAGGCTCAGCGCAAGAGTACGGCCAATACTGGGGAATACGAGTCATGAGTCTGTCAACAACCCTGACTGACACCGCGCAAATTGTCACGGTGAACGCAGAACGCATAGATGCGGCAATGGCGATTCAGTTCAAGGAAGACATGCGCGCGGAAACCGAGGGCGGGCATGATCGCGTCATTTTGGATCTTTCTTCAGTGGAATTCATTGATTCCAGCGGCTTAGGGGCTATTGTTGCGGCCATGAAGCAGCTTGGCGGTGGCCGTCAGCTGGATCTGGCCGGATTGTCTCCCATGGTGGAGAAGGTGTTCCGGCTGACACGTATGGATACAGTTTTCAAACTGTATGCGACTTTGGATGAGGCAACGGCTGCAGACGGCCGGTAATTCATGGCGAGCAAAGCGCAAGATGCGCGGAGTGAGAGCCCGATGGTAGAAACCTTTGCCTGTTCGTTCCAGGCGACCGAGCTGAGTGCCCGCGATGGCATCGGAAGTGTGGTGTCAAAACTGCGCGACCTGGGTGTGAGCGAAGCGCGTGCCGGTGAGGTTCAGATCGCCTTGGCAGAAGCCGTCAACAACGTGGTAGAGCACGCCTATGCGGGGCGCACGCCGGGGGATGTGCGGATCCGCTGCAATCTCGACAATGATCAGCTGTGGATCAATATCTGGGACGCCGGCCTGCCGCTGCCGGACAACAGCCTGCCGCCTGGCAATCCGGCCGATATCTCCGGCCCGATCGCGGATCTGCCCGAGGGCGGATTCGGCTGGTTCCTGATCCGCGAGCTGACCAGCGATATCCAATACCAGCGCACCAATGGCAGCAACGAGCTGTCGCTCTGCTTCGAGATAGAGCTTAAAAACCGCTGAAAGCGCCGCAAAAGCGCCACAATTGCGGCCCGCCTCCGCCGCAAACATTTGCAATTCCTTTACGTGTAGCTGCACAAAGCTTCCCTCGGCGCGGCGCCGTTTCGGCCCCCACCAGCGCTCCGCGCCGGGGACTTCGCAGATCCGTCTTTCCCATTGCCATTGCTGTCCAGCCACTTAGGCTTCCGCAAAACAACGGGAGACATCATGCGCGATTTCCAGACTCCGGGCCGCTCCGCCGCCTATGCTGCCAACGGCATGTGCGCCACCTCACACCCTCTGGCCGCCGCCGAAGCGATCGGCATATTGAAACGCGGCGGCAACGCCATGGATGCAGCGATTGCAGGCGCGGTGCTGCTGGGCATTTGTGAGCCGCAGATGACCGGGATCGGCGGCGATTGCTTCGTGCTCTGGACCCGGCCCGGAGACCGGCGGATCCGCGCCCTGAACGGGTCAGGCCGCGCACCCGCTGCCGCGAATGCCGCCGCCCTGCGCGCAGCCGGCCATGATGCGGTCCCGCTGTCCAGCCCGCAGGCCGTGACGGTGCCGGGCGCGGTAGGTGCCTTCTGCCATCTATCAGAAACAGAAGGGAAACTGGGGCTGGACGCCATTCTGGAGCCCGCCATCCGCTACGCCGAAGACGGTGTGCCGGTGGCCCCGCGCGTCGCTTTCGACTGGGCCAATGATGCCGCCACCCTGCAGCGGGGCGCCCGCCAGAAATATCTTTTTGACGGTACGCCTCCTGCAACCGGCCAGATTTTCCGCGCGCCGGGCCAGGCCGAGGTGCTGCGGCGGATCGCCCGGCAGGGGCGCGAGGCTTTTTATACCGGAGAGGTGGCAGAGGACATGATCGCCGCCCTGCGCGGTGCCGGCGGCGGACATGTGGCGGCGGACTTTGCCTCAGCGGCCTGCTCTCCTGCGGATCCGGTGAGCGGCTCATACAAGGGTGCGGAACTTTCCGAACACCCGCCCAACGGTCAGGGCGCCACCGCGATCCTGATGCTCAACATCCTGAAACATTTTGACATTCCCGGGCTGGACCCTTTCGGCGCGCAGCGCGCCCATTTCGTGGCCGAGGCCGCCAAGCTCGCCTATGATGCGCGCAACCGCTTCATTGCCGATCCGGACCGGACCACGCGGCTCGGCCATATGCTGGCACCAGAAACCGCGGCCCAGCTGGCGGCGCTGATCGACCCTGCCCGCGCCATGGCCGCTGCCGCGCCGCTCAGCGAAGCGGTGCACAAGGACACGGTTTACATCACGGTGGTGGACGGCGACCGCATGGCCGTTTCGCTGATTTATTCGATCTACCACGGCTTCGGCTCCGGCATTGCGTCCGAAAAGTTCGGCATACTGCTGCAAAACCGCGGGGCCGGTTTCACATTGGAAGAAGGCCACCCGAACGAGCTGGCTCCGGGCAAGCGCCCGATGCACACGATCATCCCCGGCATGCTGGCCGAAGACGGCGGTGCGCCGATGCCATTCGGTGTGATGGGCGGGGCCTACCAGCCCAACGGGCACGCCCGCTTTACCTCCAACCTGCGCGACTTCGGCATGGGGCTTCAGGATGCGCTGGATGCGCCGCGCAGCTTCAGTGACGCAGGCACCCTGAAGATGGAGCGCGGCTATTCAGATGCGGTACGTCAGCAGCTGGCAGATATGGGGCACAGGGTAGAGATCCCGGAGACCGCCATCGGCGGCGCGCAGGCCATCCGTATCCGTCCGGACGGTGTGCTCGAAGGCGCCAGTGATCCGCGCAAGGATGGCTGCGCCCTGGGCTACTGACCTGGTCCCATCACGGCAGGCCAGGGCGGCGCCCTAAATCGGAACGGGCGTCCTGCCGGTCTGGCAATCCAAAGCAGCCCCGCCCAGGCAACCCAGAGCCTTGCCGCCAGGCAAGGCCGCGCCGCGCAAGCGGCGCGAGGCCCAACGCTTTGAGCAGCCCGCAGGGCTGGACCAAGGGGCGGGAGCGCCCCCTCCCCCTCGCCCGGCGCGTCAGTTCAGGTCGAAATGCAGCGGGTAGCTGCCATCATTGAAGGGGCCGAACATATCACCGATGTCCGGATGGCCCACCGGCTCGCCGGAGTAATCCGCAATCAGGTTCTGCTCCGAAACATAGGCCACATAGTAGCTCTGATCGTTTTCGGCCAGCAGATGATAAAAGGGCTGGTCTCTGACCGGGCGGCTCTCTTCGGGGATCGCCTGGTACCATTCCTCGGTGTTTGCAAACTCCGGATCGACATCGAAAACCACCCCGCGGAACGGGTGTTTCCGGTGGCGCACTACCTGGCCCAAATGATACTTCGCTCGCGTTTTTAGCATTGAACTCCAGCCTCTGGACCCCGTTACTACCCTTTGACGTAGGACGATGTCCAACAATTGAGCAAAATTTCAGGGAAACAGACTGTGAACCTTGCCTTGACAGTGCTGGAGATCGTCGCCCCGGTCTTCATCCTGGCCGGAACCGGCTTTGCCTGGGTCCGTCTGGGCTACGAGTACCGGCTGCAATTTGTCACCCGCCTTGCGATGACCCTGGCGGTGCCCTGCCTGATTTTCACGGCTCTGATGAAGACCGAGCTTGACCCCGCCGCCCTCGGCAATTTCCTCGCCGCGGCCATCGCCGGCCATCTGCTGATTGCGGTGGTGTTCGAGGCCGCCGTACGGATTTTCGGGTTGGACCGGCAGGCCATCCTGTCGCCGCTTGTCTTTGGAAACACAGGGAACCTCGGCATTCCCTTGGCAGTTTTCGCCTTTGGCGAAGCCGGGCTTGGCTACGCGGTGGTAATGCTGGCTGTCTCCTCCATTCTGATCTTCACCTATGGTATTCAGATGGTCGCAGGCACCGGCGCAGGCGCCAAGGCGCTGAAGGAGCCAATGATCTGGGCAACGCTACTGGGGGCTGTCTTCATGTGGCAGGGCTGGCAGACGCCGCGCTTTCTGACCAATGCGCTGGACCTGATCGGGCAGCTGGCAATCCCCTTGATGCTGCTGACGCTGGGGGTCGCAATTGCCCGGCTCACCCCCGGCAAGATTTCGCTTGCAGCCATGCTTTCCACAGTGAAATTCACCGTCTGCGCCGCGGCAGGCTGTGCAGTGGGCTGGTTTTTCGGCCTCGGCCACGTGGCGTTCGGCGTGCTGGTGCTGCAATTCGCAACACCGGCAGGCGTTTCCACCTATCTGCTGGCCGAGAAATACGAGGCCGATGCGGATGCGGTTGCAGGCATTGTTGTGGTCTCCACCCTGATGGCGGTGGGCGTGCTGCCGCTGCTGCTCGCCTTCCTGCTTTAATTGTGATTTCCCCCGAGGCTGCAATCCGCTAAAATGGCCGCAAAACAAAGCCGAAAACAAAAGGCAGAGGCACAATGAGCAGATTGATCAGCGCCCTTCTGGCGATGCTGGTTCTGGCATCCTGCGGCGGCAGCTACAAAAAACCGCCGCGCAACATGGACAACGCCTGCAGCATCCTCCAGCAGAGGCCCGAATACGCAAAGGCCTTCAAATCCGCCGAACGCCGCTGGGGCGTCCCGGCGCATGTGCAGATGGCCACCATCTACCAGGAAAGCAAATTCATCTCAGACGCGCGCACCCCCTACCGCTTTGCGCTGGGGGTGATCCCGATGGGCCGCCAGTCCAGCGCTTATGGCTATGGACAGGCCCTGGACGGGACCTGGGATGAATACCGCCGCGAAACCGGGCGCCGCATGGCGCAGCGCGACAAGATGAAGGACGCGGCCGATTTCATGGGCTGGTATATGAACAAGACCCTGGAGCGCAACGGCGTCCCGCTGGACAATGCCCAGCACCAGTACCTGGCCTATCACGAAGGCCAGACCGGCTATGCCCGCGGCAGCTACCGCAGCAAGTCCTGGCTGATGCGTGTCTCTGCGGATGTGGGCCGCCGGGCCGAGGTGTACGAAGGTCAGCTGACCAGCTGCCGCAAGTACCGCTGACCCAGCGCCAGACCAATAGAAAAAGGCCCGGAAATATCCGGGCCTTTTTGCTGTGTACCTGATGCCGGTTAGCGGTCCGGGTTGGCAACGCTTGTATTGAACAGGGACCGGCTAAGCTCCATGCCTGTCTCCATACCGTCCAGCCGGATCCGCGTCTGCCCGCCTGTTCCGTCATGGATCACCCAGCCTGTCAGTGCGGACGGGCTGTCGGCAAAGCTCATCTCGATGAAGCCATACTCGGGGTGCTTCGGATCCTGCGCCCGCACAATGGTCTGCTGACCGTCAAACCCGTGCCCGGTCACCATATTGGCCTGGCCGAGGTTCACATTACGGGCCAGGATGATCGACAGCGGGGTGCGCTTCAGCGGGTAGGTTTCGGGCGGCTGGTTGGACTTGGGATCAAAAATGATCACCGCCCCGGCCCCGGCTACAACCGTGCTGCCGGCCTGGCCGTCATATTCAAAACGCATCTTGCCCGGCCGGCTGAGGTACAGCGTGCCGCTGGAGACCGAGCCGTCATCATTCTGCTGAGTGAACCCGGACTTGGCCGTGCTCAGCCCGTTCAGATAGGCAGATATTTCATTCAGGCTCAGCTTCTCAGCGGCCCAGGCGGCGGGGGCGCAGAGGGTCAGCGCCAGTGCAATCGCAATCCGTTTCATGGGTCCGAGATATGCCTTGCTGGAGGGATTTAAAGGTGCCCGTTCACTGCTGTTCGGGCACCAGGATTTCGCGTTTACCTACGTGGTTTGCAGGTGAAACTAGCCCCTCGTCCTGCATCTGCTCAACCAGCCTCGCGGCTTTGTTATAACCGATGGCAAGTTTGCGCTGAATGTAGGAGGTGGAACACTTGCGGTCCTTGATCACGATCTGCACCGCCGTGTCATAGAGCGCATCCTCGCCATCCGTATTGCCGCCGGTGTTCAGCCCCAGCACCGCATCGATGTTCGAGGCGTTCTCCTCGTCCGGGCCTTCCAGCACGGTGTTGACATATTCCGGCGGGCCGAACTGCTTGAGGTGGTTGACGATTTCCTCGACCTCCTCGTCCGACACAAAGGGCCCATGGCAGCGGGTGATCTTCGCCCCGCCCGCCATATAGAGCATGTCGCCCATGCCCAGCAGCTGCTCGGCCCCCATTTCGCCAAGGATGGTCCGGCTGTCGACCTTGGAGGTCACCTGGAAGGAAATCCGGGTCGGGAAGTTTGCTTTGATGGTGCCAGTGATCACGTCCACGGACGGGCGCTGTGTCGCCATAATCAGGTGGATACCGGACGCCCGCGCCATCTGTGCCAGGCGCTGAATGCAGGCCTCGATCTCCTTGCCGGCCACCATCATCAGGTCGGCCATCTCATCAACGATAACCACAATGTAAGGCAGTTTGACGGGCTGGAACTCTTCCGTCTCAAAGATCGGCTCGCCGGTGTCCTCGTCAAAGCCGGTCTGCACGGTGCGGCTGAACATCTCGCCCTTGTCGAGCGCTTCTTTCACGCGGCCGTTATAGCCCGCGATGTTGCGCACGCCCATCTTGGACATCTTGCGGTAACGGTCTTCCATCTCGCCCACCACCCACTTCAGGGCCACGACAGCCTTCTTGGGGTCGGTCACAACCGGCGACAGCAGGTGCGGGATGCCGTCATAGACAGACAGTTCCAGCATCTTCGGGTCGATCATGATCAGCCGGCAATCCTCAGGCGTCAGCTTGTACAAGAGCGACAGGATCATGGTGTTGATCGCAACCGATTTACCGGAGCCGGTTGTACCGGCGATCAAAAGGTGGGGCATCTTGGCAAGGTTCGCCACAACGCTTTCGCCGCCGATGTCCTTGCCCAGCGCCAAGGGCAGCGAGAGGTTGCTGTCGCCAAAGCCGCGCGACGCGAGGATTTCGCGCAGCACCACGGTTTCGCGGTTTTCATTCGGCAGTTCGATACCAATGACCGAGCGGCCCGGCACGGTAGAGACCCGCGCCGACAGCGCCGACATGGAGCGCGCGATGTCATCGGCCAGGCCGATCACGCGGGAGGCCTTGAGGCCCGGCGCCGGCTCCAGCTCGTACATGGTAACCACGGGGCCGGGGCGGACCGAGACGATGTCTCCCTTCACGCCATAGTCATCCAGCACGTTCTCCAGCATGCGGGCGTTTTCCTCCAGCGCCTCATCGCTCAGATGGTAGCGCTCGATGCTTTCCGGGCTGGTCAGCAGATTCAGCGGCGGCAATTCAAAGTCATCCGCCTTATCCTCGAAGAGCGAGGGCTGGGCTTCAGCCTTGGCGCGGGCAGAAGGCTGCACCGGCTTGCGCACGGGCTGCTCGACCAGGGGTTTATGGGGTTCGGCAGCCGGGATCGCCATTGCGCCCCCACGCTGTATCGGCGGCGCGGGCGGCACAGGAGCCACAGGAATACCCTCGGTGGGCACAGTGTCCGGTGTCAGCATCATCGCGTCCGGATGTACCGGAGCGGCCTCGGGCAGCGGCGGAACAGGCATCATCACCGGCGGTTCCGGGGGCAATTCTGCCTCATAGGCGGAAAGCGGCGGTTCGGGCGGAAGCGCGGCCTCCTCCTGCGGAGCAAAGACCAGCGGCTCGGGCCGCTTGCCGCGGCCCTTGGTCAGCGGCAGATTCGGGTCTTCCTCGGGCCGGATGCTGGCCGCCCGGCGGACGCGCACGGCATTGGCAATCTTCGCGGCAATG